>NZ_JBRRES010000033.1:0-50496 GCF_056760395.1 Stenotrophomonas sp. STEN009
CCGGCGCGCCCCCGGGCGGGGGGTTTCCCCCCCCCCGCCCGCCCGGGGGCCACCCTCGGCGGGGGCCCCTCCCGGGGCCGGTGGCGCCCGGGGGCCACCATCACCCCGGGGGGCCCCCACGGCTCAGTCAATCGCCGGCCCGGCCCTTGGGCGCGGGTGCCGCCACGGCCACCGCCTGCAGCTTGCGGACCGCAGCGATCGGAATCGCTTCGGCCCGTCGCTGCTGCGGCCACCAGACGAACAGGAATGCGCTGCTGGAGCCCAGCAGGCGCGCGGTGCCAGGCAAGGGCGCCGCGTCGCCGTTCAACTGCAGGCGGATCACTTCCCCACGTCCCTCGTTGCGGATCTGCTGCCCCCGCACCTGCACGTAGTTGGCCGCGCCGATGGCCATGAAAGCGGCCACGGCCAGGGTCATCGCCGTCAGCGGCCGCAGACCTACGCCCTCCCAGCTGGTCAGTACCGAGCGCATGAGCACCGCCCGCCATGCCCAGTTGCGTGCGCGCAGTTGCTCGAGCTTGGCCGCATTGCGCATCCGCAGCGTTTCCGGCCAGCTCACCAGCAGCACCAGCAGCACGCCCGCAGCCAGCAGCAGTGCATACGCCGGGTCACGGATGCCGGCCACCAGGAAATCGCTGGGCTGCAGGTAATCCAGAATCGACAGCTCGAATCCCCGGTAAAACCAGAAGCTGCACCACAGCCCCAGCAGCGACACCAGCAGATAGGCAGTGGTGAACAGCAGTGCCGGCTCACGGCGCATGCGGGACAGCGCCTGCATCACCGCCGAGTCATCATCACCACGGGTCAGCGGCAGCATCGACCAGTCGGTCGCTGCTTCCGGCTCCGGTGGCGCCGCAGCCACCTCGATGCCCTGCACCCGCGGCACATCGCCATAGGTCCCTTCCGGTTCCCTGTTGTCCATGCCCGCTCCCCTTTTCAGCGAGCATCGCCGAAAAAGGTGGCGCGCGGTAGACCACCGGCCTGCGGCATACTCCACGGTGCCGCAGGGCGCAGAGGGGAGGAAAGGGCCATGAAACGATGGACTGGCATGTTGGGGCTGCTGGCGTGGCTCTGCGCCGCGTCACCGGCCGTTTCCGGCAATGCGCGGGCTCCCGCCGCGCCAGCGGACGATGTGGGTACCGCGCAGGCCGTCGCACAGGCTGAAGCGCGTGGCCGGCAGATGTTCGAGCACGACCTGGCGGCCGAGCGCGCAACCGACGCCCTGTTCGCACACGGTATGCGCGGCGACACCCGGGTAAGGGGCTGGATAACCGAACAGCGCGGCAGCCACTACGAAGTCAGCATGATCGGCGACGGCGCAGTGGTCCTGTATAGGGCCGCCACCGACGCGCAGGGAAGGATGACCGGCGCAACCGAGACTCTGGATGTTCCAGCGGCGCCAACGACCTACCAGGCCGGCGCTGCCGCCGCACGGGCACTGGCGTTGAACAGCGCCTTCGACGCCTGCGCGCAGACCTACAACAGCGTGGTTCTTCCGGCGCCCGGTACGGCCGCCGATGCGTGGACGGTCTACCTGCTGCCCGCCACCACCGATCCTGCCGTAGTTCCGCTGGGCGGCACGCATCGTCTCGACATCGCCCACGGTCGGATCGTCTCCCGCCGCGCCTTCACCCACAGCTGCATCCAGCTGAAGCGTGCGCCACCCGGTGCGGCGATGTTCATCACCCATCTGCAGGACCCGACACCGACCGAGATCCATGTGTTCTGGAGCCTGTGGGCCCGCTCGCCGATGTACGTCTCCACGGGTAAGGACGTGATCTGGAAGATCGAGGACGGCCGCATCCGCCGCATGCAGGACTGACCGGCCACCACGCGCGAACACGTGGCGGCCCGTGCCTTCAGGCGGCTGCCGACGGTCAGGCCGCGCGTGCTGCCACCGTGCGGACTGCACCGCTCTGCTCGATATGGAACACCGCGACCGACGCGGTCAGCGCATTGGCCTGCTCTTCCAGCGCACGGCTGGCGGCAGTGGCTTCTTCCACCAGTGCGGCATTCTGCTGGGTCACCTGATCCATCTGCACCACCACCTGATTGACCTGTTCGATGCCGGCCGCCTGTTCCTTGCTCGCCGCAGCGATGTCACTCATCAGTTGGTTGGTGCGTGCGCTGGCCTGTGCCAAGCGGGCAATGGCCGCTTCCGACTCGACCGTGACCGCCAGACCGCTCTGCACCTTGCCTGCCGCCTCTTCGATGAGTTCCTTGATCTCCTTGGCGGCGATGCCCGCACGCTGCGCCAGCGTGCGCACTTCACTGGCGACCACGGCAAAGCCGCGGCCCTGCTCACCCGCGCGGGCAGCTTCCACCGCAGCGTTCAAGGCCAGGATGTTGGTCTGGAAGGCGATGCCATCGATGACCGTGGAGATTTCCGAGATGCGCGCCGAGGACTGATCGATCTCTCCCATCACAGATGCCATCTGTGCCATTGCCTGTTCGGTGGCCCGCACCGCCGCGCCGGCAGCGTGTGCCTCGCTGTCGGCCTGGCGGGCCAGCTCGGCATTCTGGCGGACGGTCGAGGTCAGTTCTTCCATCGATGCCGCCGCTTCTTCCAGGTTGGCGGCCTGCTGTTCGGTACGGCGCGACAGGTCGCTGTTGCCGGCGGCGAGCTCCTGCGCGGCAGTGTTGATGCTGTCGGCAGCGTCCTGGATGCCGCGCACGATGCCGGTCAGCTGGGCCGTGGTGGTGTTGGCATCGTCGCGCATGCGGGCGAACACGCCGTCGTAGTGACCGTCCATGCGCGCAGTGAGGTCGCCCCCGGAGATCGCGCGCAGCACATCGGAGACGTCGGCGATGCTGGCCTGCGAACTGGCCATCATGCCGTTGAGCTGCTCGACCATCGCCCTGAACTGATACTGGAACGCACTGGCATCCCCACGCACGCTGAAATCTCCGGCGCGCGCCGCGCGGACCAGGTCGTCAATCTGGGTGTTGACTGCCAGCAGGCTCTGTTTCACTGCGGCCAGGGTGCGGGTCAGCGTACCCTTCTCGCCGGGATAGTCCGGAAGGTCGCGGCTGAGGTCGCCGATGGCATAGCGCTGCATGACCTCGGCCATCAGCAGTTCCACCTGCACGTGTGATTCCACCAGGCTGTTGGTGGCCTGCACCATGCGCCCGAAATCGCCCGGAAACGCGCTGGCGTCCATGCGGTAGCGGATCGCACCCGCCTCGTGCTGCTCGGCCATGTGCATCTGCGCCCCGATGGCGGCCTGCACGCTCTGCCGCACGCTGGCCATCGCCTCGCCCAGCCGGGTCAGCTCGTCACGGCCGCCGAGGCGGAATTCCTGGTCCAGCTGGCCCTTGGACAGGCGCTCGGCCAGGTTCACCGCGCGTGCCAGCGGACCGGTCAGGCTGCGACCGATCATCACCGAGGCGGCAATGCCGACCAGCAGGGCCACGCCTCCCAGCACCAGCAACTGCAGCAGACTGCGTTCACCCAGGCGGATCGCCTCGGCGGCGGCCTCGCGGCTTTCCTTCTCTTCGAAGTCGACTCCCTCGGACAATGCCTTGTTCCAGCCGTTGGCCGCGTCCTGCACCGGCCCCAGGGTCAGTGCCACGGCAGCGGGGTAGTCGCCCTGCTCCATCAGTTCGCTGGTCTGCTTGTTGAGCGGGCGCGCAAGGGCGCGCTTGGCCGCGATGGTTTCAGCGATGGCCTTGCCCTCGGCATCGCTCGGCAGTGCCTGATAGGCGGACCAATCCGCCTCGTAGCGCTTGACCAGGTCGGCAATGCGCTTCTCGTCGCTGCCGCGGTCTTCGCCCTGGCGGATCAGCATTTCGCGGCGCACTACCATCATCTGGTTGTTGGCATCGAGCATCTGCGACAGCAGGCGTACCTTGGCCACACTGACGTCGACTACCTGCTGCATCGCGCGCTTCTGCACGACACTGGCGGTGGCGCCGGTGGCCACCACGGCCGCGACCAGCAGCAGCAACAGGCCAAAGCCCAGCCCAAGACGCCAGGCAACCCTGACATTCCTCAAGTAATCCATGGGTACATCCAAAACGGGGGGATGCGCCCGTATCGGCCGCGCCACCGGCAATCTTGATCGGCAACAAGCACGGGCGTCGGCAGCCGTTCACCTTGGTGAGGCCCGCCCCGTACTTCTGCGACAAGGGCCTGAGCCACGCCGGGGCTGCCCTGCTCATGCCGGCATCAGGTTGCTTTCACGGAGGCTGCGCAGCCTCTGCGGGCAGGGTGGAGCTGCCATCTGCCGGAGATCTTCATGCCCGTGTACCGCCCCGCCCTGCTCGCCCTGTCCTTGCTGGTGTCGCCCGCCTTCGCGCAGGTACCGCCTCCGGCCCAGCTGCCGGAGCCCATTGCCGAGAAGGCCGGACCCGATACAGCAGCCCGCTCGCCGCTGCACGCCCAAGTGTTGCTGGATCGCGCCAATTTCTCCCCGGGCGAGATCGACGGTGAAGTCGGCAGCAACCAGCATCGGGCCGTGGCCGGCTTCCAGGCGGCACACGGCCTGACGGTGAGCGGAGAGCTGGACGACAGCACCTGGGAGGCTCTCCAGGCCGAGACGATCGCGCCGCTGGCCAGCTACACGCTGACGGCCGAGGATGTTGCCGGTCCGTTCCAGTCCATTCCCAAGAAACCCGCCGCACAGGCAAAGCTGAAGTCGCTGGGTTACAGCAGCGTCGAGGAAGCGCTCGGTGAACGCTTCCACGCGTCCCCTGCCCTTCTGAAGTTGCTCAACCCCGGCGTCGATCTGGCCAAGGCCGGCAGCCGTATCCAGGTGCCCAACATCGCCCCCGCGGCATTGCCGAAGGCGGCGAAGATCGTGGTCGACAAGTCCGATTCCACTCTTCAGTTGCTGGATGCGCAGGGCAAGGTGATCGCACAGGTGCCGGTTTCGTCCGGCAGCCAGCACGATCCGCTGCCGATCGGTGAATGGAAGATTCTCGGCGTCCATCGCGACCCGCCGTTCCACTACAACCCCAAGCTGTTCTGGGATGCGCGCAAAGGCGAGAAGAAGGCCATGCTGCCGCCCGGTCCGAACAATCCCGTCGGCCGGGTCTGGATCGATCTGTCCAAACCCCACTATGGTCTGCACGGAACGCCGGTACCCGGGCATGTCGGCAAGACCGAATCGCATGGCTGCGTGCGCATGACCAACTGGGATGCACTGCGCGTGGCCGATGCGGTGGATACCTCTGTCCCCGTGGTTATGCAGGAGTGAGCCGATGCGACTTTCGCAGTTGATCGTGCTGGGCGTGCTGGTGGGTGTGGGAATGGGCTGGTGGCTGCGCCGCGATGCGGGTGAGCCAGTAGCGGTTGCCCGGCCTGCAGCACCACCTGCGGTGGCTGCGGCGCCGGAGGTTGCGGCTGCGACGCCGCGTGTGGGCGCTGCGGCTCCCACGGCGGTGCCGCCGTCCAGCGCCACCGATGCGCCAAGCGGCCTGCTGCTGCCGGTGCAGGGCGTACTGCCTTCGCAGCTGCGCGATACCTTCACCGATGCCCGCAGCGAAGGGCGCGTGCATGATGCAATCGACATCATGGCCGACGCAGGAACACCGGTGTTGGCAGTGGCCGATGGGACTGTGGAAAAGCTGTTCGACAGCAAGCGTGGGGGGCTGACGATCTACCAGTTCGAGCCGAGCGGGCACTGGTGCTACTACTACGCCCACCTGCAACGCTATGCCGATGGCCTGGCCGAAAAGCAGGTGATCAAGCGTGGCGAGGTGATTGGCTACGTAGGCAGCACCGGCAACGCCAGCGCCGAGGCCCCGCACCTGCATTTCGAAGTGCACGTGCTGGGGCCGGAGAAGCAGTGGTGGAAGGGGGAATCGATCAATCCGTACCCGCTGTTGCAGGCGGGAGGGTAGCGCGTGTGCCGCGTGGCAGAGCCAGTCGCAGTGATGCCCGATTTGGGCACGATCCCAGCCGTATTGGGTATCTGACAAGTACCCCGCCGGGCATGGCCCGGCGCTACCGGCGTCGCCACCGCCGCAGCGCGATGCTGGCGGTCGCCAGCCCGCCACCGGCAATCAGTAACAGCAGTGCCAGGGGCTGCCAGAAGAAGAACGGCCACAGACCTCCAGCACGGTCAGCCACAGCCAGGAACGCCCGCGCGGACGTGCGTCGCCACGCCCATAGCCGAAGTACGAGGCGGCAATTCCAGCGGACTCAACCGATTCCAGCGCGCGGGTGATGCCGGAGCCCGGCACGCCCGAACGCGCGCCAGCGCGGAAGTCAGTCTGAAGCGCGTGAACCCACCCGATACCTCGCCAGATGGCGAGGCCAGGCATCGCACATGCGGAAGGGGGTCAGGCCGGCCTGACTTCTCTGCAGACCGGCTCGGCAAGTTCGCGGCAGGCGAAGAACAGCCCTTCCACCCCACCTTCGTCCAGGTGCCTGCGCGGCGTCGCCATGGTGGCGCAACGGTTGGCCGCATGCAGCATCTCCACCGCGGTGAGGATGCCCACGGCCGCACGGTCGATCCGCGCCAAGGACTGACGTCGTCCGTCGGACAGGTTCTCCTCCGGCCACAACATGCCATCGGAGCCCTCGCCATCACGGATGCGGGTGAGGCATCCCTGGAACGTGCTGAGATCGTCGGCGGGATTGGCGTCGTCGTTGATGGGCTCAACAACATGGAACGGCGGGGTCTTGCGAGCGGTCATGGTGTCGGCTTCCGTGGCTGCACTTGACAGCGCCACCGCCGACAGATGAAACCGGCCCAAACTGAAGCGCCGCGACCCCACAGGGAGTCGCGGCGCTCTTTTTTCAATTGAACAGCGTTACCACCACGCCGGACCGGGCCCGGCGTGGCCTGGCGGACACTCAGGCGAACGGATCCTGCAGGACCATGGTGTGGTCGCGATCGGGGCCGGTCGAGACGATGCTGATCGGGCAGCCCGCCAGCTCCTCCAGCGAACGCAGGTAGGCGCGCGCGGCCGGCGGCAGGTCATCCCACTGGGTGATGCCGTGGGTGTTCTCGCTCCAGCCCGGGAACTCCAGGTACACCGGGGTGCACTCTTCCCAGCCCTGCGCGTCCAGCGGCGCGTACTCGGTACGCTTGCCGCGGTATTCGTAGGCGATGCAGACCTTCAGCTTCTCCATGCCGTCCAGCACGTCCAGCTTGGTGATGCACAGGCCGCTGATGCCGTTGATGGCCACGGCGCGCTTGAGCGCGACGATATCCATCCAGCCGCAGCGACGCGGACGGCCGGTCGAGGCGCCGTACTCGGCACCGCGGTCGCGGATGCCCTGGCCGATCTCATCGTCCAGTTCGGTCGGGAACGGACCGCCGCCGACGCGGGTGGCGTAGGCCTTGGCGATGCCCAGCACGTAGTCGATCGCATCGGCACCCACGCCGGCGCCGGCCAGTGCGCCGCCGACGGTGGTGTTGGAGCTGGTGACGTACGGATAGGTGCCGTGGTCGATGTCCAGCAGCGCGCCCTGCGCACCTTCGAACAGCACGCGCTTACCCTGCTTGCGCAGGTCGTGCAGGATGCCGGCAACGTCGGACTTCATCGGCTCGACGTACTCGCCGAAGGCCAGTGCCTCGTCGTAGGTCTTCTGGAAGTCGATCGCGTCGGTGTTGAGGTACTTGGTCAGCACGAAGTTGTGGTAATCCAGCGCGGTGCGCAGGAGTTCTTCCAGCTGCTTGGGGTAATGCAGGTCGGCGATGCGGATGCCGCGACGTGCCACCTTGTCTTCGTAGGCCGGGCCGATGCCACGCCCGGTGGTGCCGATCGCCTTGCCGCCGGCAGCGCGTTCGCGCGCCTGGTCCAGGGCGATGTGGTAAGGCATGATCAGCGGCGCGGCTGGGGAGATCTTCAGGCGCGAACGCACTTCCACGCCGGAGGTTTCCAGCTCGGCGATTTCCTTCTGCAGCGCGGCCGGCGAGATCACCACGCCGTTGCCGATCAGGCACAGTGCGTCGTCGCGCAGGATGCCGGACGGGATCAGGTGCAGGACGGTCTTCTTGCCGTTGATGACCAGCGTGTGGCCAGCATTGTGGCCGCCCTGGAAGCGCACGACCGCGCCGATTTCCTCAGTGAGCAGATCGACGATCTTGCCCTTGCCTTCATCGCCCCACTGGGCACCCAACACTACGACAGACTGACCCATGACGGGCTCCTCGATTTGTTGCGGCCATCGGGGCCGCGGACGGGTAAACCGTGGCGGGGGTGGCCAGCGCGGTCATGGCGGCTCCAAACGGGGAGCGGCCGGCGATGGATGGCCCAGACACGGAAAAAGCCGAACGGGGGAGGCCCGTCCGGCTTTTGTGCATTATCCGGGTTTCCGGGGTCGGGTGCCACCTTTCCGACGGACGGCTTCACCCAGCGGTCAGGGGCCCGAAACGGGGTCAGATCCCTTTCCTGCGGAAAGGAATATGACCCGCTGCTAATGCCGTGCCCACCACAGCAGGCTCAGGCCGGCCAGCAGGATCAGGCCGCCAAAGCTGCGCAGGGCCGGTCCAGGCAGGTCCAGCAGGCGCTCGGCCATGCGCTTCCAGGCCAGCGGGGCCGCGAACAGGAACAGGCCTTCCAGCATCGCGACCAGGCACACGGCCGCGAACAGGTCTTTCATCGGGAACTCCAGAAATGGCACGGGGCCCGGCATCTGGCCGGGCCCCGTGGGTAGTGCGTGCGACCTCAGCGATCGCTCTTGAGGTACTGCAGGAACGGGTCGTTCTTGTCGAGCACGATCACGCCGTTGCCGTCGGTCATGGAGCCACGGTAGGCCTCCAGGCTGCGGTAGAAGGCGTAGAACGCCGGATCGGCAGAACCGGCCTTGCCATAGATGCGCGCGGCATCGGCATCACCTTCACCGCGCAGGCGCTGGGCATCACGCTCGGCTTCGGCGATCAGCACGGTGCTGTCGCGGTCGGCCTGGGCGCGGATCGTCAGCGACTGTTCCTCGCCTTCGGCGCGCAGCTTGGCGGCCTCCTGCTTGCGCTGGGCGCGCATGCGCTCATACACGTCGTTGATGACCTGGCTGTCGGTCGGCAGATCGACCTGCTTGATGCGCAGATCGATGATCTGCATGCCCAGCCCCGCCACCGCCTCGTTGATGTTCTTGCGTTGCTCGTTGATCAGCTCGGTGCGGTCGCCGGACACCAGCTGCTGCAGGGTGCGCGAGTTGATCTGGTTGCGCAGCGAGTCGGTGATGATCGGTGCCAGGCGGGCATTGGCGATGCGCGGATCGCCGCCGGTGGCGCGGAAGTAGTCACCCACGTTGGAGATGCGGCCGATCGCGAAGAAGTCGACGCTGACGTCCTTCTGCTCGGCGGTGAAGTAACGCGCAGGGGCGGTATCAAGCACCTGGAAGCGGCGGTCGAAGACCTTCACCGTTTCCACGATCGGCAGCTTGAAGTGCAGGCCCGGCTTGATGTCCGAGCGCACTACCTTGCCCAGGTTCAGGACCATGGCGGTCTGGTCCTCGCGGACCACGTACACCGAGCCCAGCAGGCCCAGCACCACCGCCACGATCACGGCGATCCAGATTGGACTCTTCATCGGCTGCCCTCCTCACGGCCGCTCGGTCGCCCGGTCGGGCGGCCCGTGGGCCGGCCCGGGTCACGGGAAGGTTCCGCTGCCGTGGTACCCGGCAACGAAGGCATCACCACGTCCGGATTCGGCACGCCGGCGGCCGACGTCGCAGGACGGGTATCGCCGGTCATCGGCACGTAGATCAGCTGGCGGCCATCGCCACCGATCACCTTGCGGTTCTCGCTCAGCACCTGCTGCACCGTTTCCAGCCACAGGCGCTTGCGGGTCACGTCCGGCGCATCCTTGTACTGGGCCTGCAGCAGGCTGAATCGCTGCGCATCACCCTCGGCCTTGGACACGACGGCCTGCTTGTAGCCTTCGGCGGTGGTACGGGCGCGCGAGGCCTGGCCTCGTGCTTCCGGCACGACCTTGGCGGCGTAGGCCTGGGCTTCGTTGATCAGGCGTTCCTTGACCTGCTGCGCACCGTTGACCTCGTCGAAGGCCGGCTTCACTTCCTCCGGCGGACGGGCGTCCTGCAGGGTCAGGCCAGTGACGGTCAGGCCGGTCTTGAACGCGCGCAGCAGCGCCTGCAGGCGCTCCTCGGCAGCCGCGGCCAGCGGGCCACGGTTGTTCAGCACGGCGTTCAGATCGGCACGGCCGACTTCCTCGCGCACGGCACTCTGGGCCGACTGTTCCAGCACCTGGTTGGCATCGACCGTGCCGAACAGGTACTGCTGCGGATCATCGATGCGGTACTGCACGTTCAACGACACGTTGACGATGTTCTCGTCGCGGGTCAGCACCGGAACCTGGATCGAGAAGGTCTTGATCTCGGTCGCGTTGACCTTGGTGACCGACTCGATCGGCCACGGCAGCTTGAAGTTCGGTCCGGGCTGCAGGATGCGCGAGAACTGGCCGAAGCGCAGCACCACGCCACGCTGCTGCTCGCCGATCAGCTGGAAGCTGGAGAACAGCACCAGCAGCACCAGGGCTGCCACCACCCAGCGGACGATGCCGCCATCGAACAGATCCTTCAACGGCCCGGGCAGCCCGCCCCAGCCACCACCATTGCCACCGCCGCGCGACCCGAACGGCCCGCGTCGATTGTCCTCGGGGCCTTGTCCGCCCTTGTTGCCGCCGGGTGTATTCCAGGCCATGCACGCTCCATCAAGATATGGGCTGCGGCGCGGGCCCTTCCCGCGGCGCCAGCCGTGAACCATCACCGATCATACAAGATGGGGCGGATCGGCAGGATCGAAAGGGGGCGAACGGGGTAAGGTGGCGTTTTCCTCGAAGTCAGGCACGCCGATGGTCCCCACCACCCCGTTCACCGCCTTCCGCATCGAGAGCGACGACGCCGGCTACCGCAGCGGCCTGACCCGGCTGGGGGTCGACGACCTCAACCCCGGGCAGGTGCTGATCCGCGCCCGGTGGTCCTCGGTCAATTACAAGGACGCCCTGGCCGGCACCGGCAAGGGCCGGATCCTGCGCCGCTTCCCGCTGGTGGGCGGCATCGATGTGGCCGGCACGGTCGTGGCCTCCACCGACCCGGCCTGGCGCGAGGGCGACGCCGTGCTGGCCACCGGCTGCGGCCTGAGCGAAACCCGCGACGGCGGCTACAGCCAGTACGTGCGGCTGGAGTCGAGTGCGGTGATCGCGCAGCCGCCCGGGCTCAGCCCGCGCGAGGCGATGGTGCTGGGCACGGCCGGTTTCACCGCCGCGTTGGCGCTGCTGCGCCTGCAGGACAATCGGCAGACCCCGGATCTGGGCCCGCTGGCGGTGACCGGCGCCAGCGGTGGCGTGGGTGCCCTGGCGCTGTCGATCTTCAGCCGCGCCGGCTATACCGTGCACGCCGTCAGCGGCAAGCCGGAGCAGGCCCGCTTCCTGCGCGACATCGGCGCCAGCGAGGTTCTGCCACGCGAGGCGTTGGCCGATACCGGCCCGTTGCAGACCGGGCGCTTCGGCGGGGGCCTGGACAATGCCGGCGGCGACATGCTTGCCAGCCTGCTGGCGCAGACCGTGCCCTACGGCAGCGTGGTCAGCGCAGGCCTCGCCGCCAGCCCGAAGCTGGACATGACGGTGATGCCCTTCATCCTGCGTGGCGTATCGCTGCTGGGCGTTTCTTCGGCCAACGCGCCACGCGCCCTGCGCGAAACCGTCTGGGCGCGCTTGGGCGACGACTGGAAGCCGCAGCATCTGCAGCAGATCTGTACGGCGGAAGTCGGCCTGGAGGCGCTGCCGGAGGTGTTCGAGCGCATGCTGGCCGGCGGCTCGCTGGGACGCACGGTGGTACGGATCGACTGAACGTTGCAGGCAGGCGACGGACGGCAGGCGCCGCCCTCCCGCCGGTAATCCGCCCGCACTACACTGCGGGCATTACCTGGGGAACAACATGGCACGCATTCTGATCGTCGACGACTCACCGTCGCAGCTGTTGGGGATACAGCGCATCGTCGAGAAGCTCGGGCACCAGATCCTGACCGCCACCGATGGTGCCGCCGGGGTGGAGGCCGCCCGTGCCGAGCTGCCCGATCTGGTGCTGATGGACGTGGTCATGCCCAACCTCAACGGTTTCCAGGCGACCCGCACCCTCGCCCGCGACGAGGCGACCCGGCACATCCCGGTGATCCTGGTGACCACCAAGGACCAGGACACCGACCGCATGTGGGGCATGCGCCAGGGCGCCAAGGCCTACATCACCAAACCGTTCTCGGAAGATGAGCTGTCCGAGGTGCTGGAGCGGGTGTTCGCCGGGCAGGGCTGAAGCCGCAGCATGCGCGGGTAGGGGGGGGGGGGGGGGGGGGCGTGGGGTCGGGCGCCGGGGGGGGCCCCCCCCCCGCGGCTACCCCTGGGTTGATTCACCGAGGGCGCTGCACAGGACGTCAGATTGATTCGCCGAAGGCCTTGGCCAGGTTGCGGTATGCCTTCTTCTGCGCTTCGTCGGTGGCGGCCGGGGCAATGATCTCCAGCTCGACGATCTGATCGCCATCGGGATTGCCCGGCAGGCCGCGGCCGCGCAGGCGAAGCTTGCGACCGGCTTCGGAATCGGCCGGAATCTTCAGCTCCACCGCGCCGCCCAGCGTGGGCACGCTGATGCTGGTGCCCAGCGCCGCCTGCCAGGGCGTGACCTGCAGCGAATACAGGATGTTGCGGCCATCGACCTCGAACTGCGGGTGTGCGGCGTACTCCACCTCCAGCAGCAGGTTGCCACCGTGGTTGCCCTGCCCCGCCAGACGGATCACCTGGCCGGGACGGATGCCCTTGGGCACGCGCACATCCAGCTGCCTGCCGTTGACGGTGATGCGCAGGCTGTCGCCGTTGTAGGCGGCCTCCAGCGGCACGGACAGCTTGGCGCGGGTATCGCGGTTGGGTGCATGCCCCTGGCTGCTGAATCCCGCGCCCGGTCCCTGGCCACCGCGCTGGCGGGCGAACAGGCTCTCGAAGAAGTCGCTGAAGCCGCCATTGGGGCCACCACCGCCGAACACTTCCTCGAAATTGAAGCCACCACCACCGTAGTTCGGCGGCACATTGAATTCCTCGCCCGGCCGGTAGCCCTGCGCGCGCAGCTGGTCATAGGCCGCGCGCTTTTCCGGATCGCGCAGCGCCTCATAGGCTTCATTGACCGCCTTGAACCTGTCTTCGGCCCCGGCCTCCTTGCTGACGTCCGGGTGGTACTTGCGTGCCAGCCGGCGGTATGCGGTCTTGATCTCCGCATCACCCGCACTCGGTTCCACCCCCAGGGTGGCGTAGTAATCCTTGAATTCCATCCAGCTACCTCGATTCGCTTCGGCCGCGCCGGTGGCGCCGCCCCGGGTTCATTCTACGCGCCGGCGATGCTACGCCGCCCCTCGTGCGGCCCCGGTGAGGCCGACTGATCCTGCGCAATGCGCCTGCCATCGGCCTGCGCCACGCTGTGGCTGGAACCCTGGCGCGTGCCCCCTGAAGATGGGGCCTGCACGCGGGGTTTCCAATGTCTTGACGCCCCTGTCCCATCCCGTCCACTAGCCTGCCCCAGCAAGGAGTCCATCATGACCATCCATGTCGGCGACCGCATTCCGGAAGTGACCCTCAAGCGCATCCGCGAGGGCATCGAGACGCTCGATACGCACTCGCTGTTCGACGCCCGCAAAGTGGTGCTGTTCGCCGTGCCCGGCGCCTTCACCCCCACTTGCTCCGCCCGCCACCTGCCCGGCTTCGTCGAGAAGTTCGAGGCGTTCCGCCAGCGCGGCATCGAGGTCTACTGCATGGCGGTCAACGATCCGTTCGTGATGAAGGCCTGGGCCGCTGACCAGCACGTACCCGAGGGCCTGCTGATGCTGTCCGACGGCAATGCCGAACTGACCCGCGCGCTGGGCCTGGAACTGGATGCCAGTGCTTCGGGCATGGGCGTCCGCTCGCGCCGGTTTGCCCTGTACGTGGACGACGGCGTCGTCCGCGCGGCCTGGATCGAGCAGCCCGGGCAGTTCGAAGTGTCCTCGGCCGAGTACGTGCTGGAGCACCTGCCCACCTGATCTTCCACCGCAAGAGGAAACGGCCAGCCATGTCCAATACGCCAGCCAACGCCACCACGTCTGCCCACCCGCTTCCCGGCATCAGCGACCGCAAGGTCCTGCGCGAACGCGCGCGGCGCAATATTGAAGATGGCGCGATCACCGAAAGCTACAGTGCCGACCGCAAGGCCGTGATCAAACTGCTCAACGACGCCCTCGCCACCGAGTATGTCTGTGTGCTGCGCTACTACCGGCATTACTTCACCGCCAAGGGGATGCTGGCCGATGCGGTCAAGGCCGAGTTCCTTGAGCACGCGCAGCAGGAACAAGCGCATGCTGGCAAGCTGGCCGAACGCATCGTCCAGCTCGGCGGCGAGCCGGACCTCAATCCGGACACGCTGAGCGCGCGTTCGCATGCCGAGTACAAGGAGGGCAGCGACCTGCGTGACATGGTCCGCGAGAATCTGGTCGCCGAACGCATTGCCATCGACAGCTACCGCGAGATGATCGACTTCATCGGTGATCGCGACACGACCACCAAGCGCATCCTCGAGGAGATCCTGGCGCAGGAAGAAGAGCACGCCGATGAGTTCGCCGACCTGCTGGACGGGTGGATCGGGGAATAGCGCTGCGCGTATCGGATACCGCGTGCCGGCCGTGAGCCGGCACCTACCGGAGGACGTTGAAACGCACCTGCGTCCACGCGCCATCGGCAGCCAGCGCGGTCAGCGTATGGGTACCCGGTTCGGCGAACTCGCGCTGCATCAGCTGAGATCCCCGGGTCTGTGCGATCCAGCGGCCATCCAGCAGCCAGTCCACTGCCTGCTCGCTGCCCAGCGCGCGCAGCTGCAGGCGCACGCCGTGTTCGGCATTGGGCGCGCGCGCCAGCGTGGCCCCGTCATTCAGACCGTCCACGTGCAGCGCCACGCTGGCCTCACGGCCATCGTCGCGGCAGTCCGGTGACAGCGCCGGCAGCTGCGACAGCTCCCGGGTCGCCTTCGGCAGCCACGGCGACAGCAGCGCCGGCCAACGGGCGATTTCGCGCGCCACCTCCTCATGGGGCAGACGACAATCGGCCGAGACGCGCAGACCGGTGCGTGCATCTGCCAGGTAGCGCTGACGGCCCGGTTGCCAACGCCGGGCTTCGCGCTCGGGGAACGTGAGCGGTACGGCGCCGTCGAGCAGGTACGCCGGCATCCGCCGCTGGCACACGGCCGGCGGCAATCCTTCGGCGCGTTCACCGGTCGGCCAGCAGATGTCGCCCTGGCTGACGCTGGCCGGCATCGGTGCCGCCGCCGAATCGCCACGCTGGCGCGGCAGACTGTCGACCACCTCGAACATCAGCGGCAGCGCGGTGACCGCGCCGTACTGGCCCGGCAGGGGCGTGCCGTCGGGCCGCCCCACCCATACGCCCACGGTGTAATGCCGCGTGCTGCCGATGGCCCAGGCATCGCGGTAGCCGTAACTGGTCCCGGTCTTCCAGGCAACGCGGGGGCGCCCTCCCACATCGAAGGTGCCCACGCCATACCCCGGACGCGGGTTCGACTCCAGCATCTCGCGTACGATCCAGCTCGCCCCCGGCGACGCCAACCGCCGCTCGATCATCGGCTCGTCATCGGTGTAGCGCACGCGGCCGGCGATACCGTTGCGGTTCAGTGCGGCGAATGCCCCGACCAGATCTTCCAGCCTCGCGCCGGTGCCACCAAGTATCAGCGAGAGATTGGGGGGGCTGCCCGCGGGAAAACGCAGCTGGATGCCGGCGTGTGACAGGCGCGCGGCAAAGCGCGCGGCGCCGACCCGCTGCAGCAGGTCCACCGAGGGTACGTTGAGCGACAGACGCAACGCACTGGAGGCGCCGATCGGGCCATTGAACGCCATGTCGAAGTTGCCCGGACGGTAGCTGCCGAAGCTCTGCGGCGCGTCCACCAGCAGGCTCTCCGAGTGGATCAGGCCGTCATCCAGCGCCATCGCGTACAGGAACGGCTTGAGGGTCGAACCCGGCGAGCGCCAGGCCTGCACCATGTCGACGTGGCCCAGGCGCTGGCGGTCGCCGAAGGACAGCGTTCCCACGTAGGCGCGCGCCTGCAGGGTCTGGTTGTCGACCACCAGCAATGCCGCCGACGTCCGCTCCGGCAGGCTCGAGAAATAGCTGGCCACGCGCTCTTCCAGTGTACGCTGCAGGCCGATGTCGATGCTGCTCCGGATGCGCGCCTGGCCGGGGTGTGCCGCATGCAGCCGCTGCGCCAGCAATGCCGCATGCAGCGGCGGTCGCAGCGACCGCGCCACCACGTTCTCGATGCGTGCATCCTCCACCTCATCCGGTGTCCACGCCCCCCGTTCGGCCATGCGTGCCAGCACCTTGTCACGTGCCTTCTCGGCCGCTTCCGGATGGCGGTCCGGGCGCAGGCGGCTGGGTGCCTGTGGCAGCACCGCCAGCAACGCGGCCTCGGCATGTGACAGCTGCGCGGCCGGCTTGCCCAGGTAGGCCCAGCTGGCAGCCTCCACGCCCTCGATGGTGCCGCCGTAGGGCGCACGCTCCAGATACAGGGCCAGGATCTCCCGCTTGGAAAGATGCATTTCCAGCTGCAGGGCCCGCAGCACCTGCTTGAGCTTGCCCCACGGGGTACGCGAATGCGGGTCGAGGATGCGTGCCACCTGCATGGTCAGGGTCGAGCCACCGGAAACGATGCGGCCGCCGCGCAGCAGCTGGCCGCTGGCACGCAGGATCGCCAGCGGGTTGATGCCCGGATGGCGCCAGAACCAGCGGTCCTCGTAGGTCAACAACGCCTGCAGGTACAACGGCGAGACGCTGTCGATCGAGGCCGGATAGCGCCACACGCCCTCGGCATCGGCGAACGCACGCAGTGGCGTGCCGTCGGCAGCCACCACCAGGGTGCTGGTGTCGCGCTGCTTCGGCAGTGGCGGCGGGAAAACGACGTCCAGTACCAGCAGCAGCGTCAGCAGACCCGCCGTTCCCCAGCGCAGCCACGGCCACAGCGGCCGCAGCCGGCGGCACAGGTCCGCCCGCCGGGTCGTCATCGCGTTCTTCATTGCAGGTTGCCAGCAGGACGGGCCGCGCCGTCGCGGCCCGTCCGCGCGGTCACGGCTGCACCACCGTGATCGTGGTCGGGTTGCTGCGGCCGACGCCACGCAGCTGCGGCCGGTACATGTCTTCCACCAGCGGCGGCGGCACCGAGTAGGTGCCCGGGGTCACCGCACGCACCAGGTAGAACACATTGGCCTTTCCGCCGCGCGAGAGCTTGAGCGCTGCCACGTAGCGGTCGTCGCGGAACTCCTCATGCTTGGTATCGGCCGCGTCACCGCGGTCGCTGATGGTGATGCCATCGACGACCACGTCCGCCCACTGCTTCGCATCGCCCAGGTTGAAGTTCTCGATCTCCAGGCCGGCCGGCAGCAGGTCGGTCAGCAGCGCATCCGGCATGGTGGTGTCGGCACTGACGGTGACCCGCACGATCAGCGCTTCGCCTTCCTTCAGCGGGCGCGGCGACCACGGCTTGCCGTCGGTACCGAAGTAGCTGCGCTCGACACCGATCACACTGTTGTCCGGCGCGGGCGCACTGCGCGGGATGCCCGCCACATCGATGCTGGCGAACATCGGGGGCTGGCCCTGCGGAGTGAAGCGCACTCCGCTGGCCAGTTCGCTGGCGCTGAAGGTGCGGCCGAACAGCTTGCGCTCGCTGATCGATTCACTGTTGCCACCGATCACCAGCTCGCCGGCCACCAGTGCCTTCTGGTTGGCCGCCAGCGCCTTGCCGAGGCGGGCAATGGCGACCTGCTCCTGCGTGCTCAGCCACATCCAGCCGGCGTTGCGGCGCGCATCCAGGCCGCGGCCGAGATCAACCGCACGCGCATCCCATGCCGGCTTCGCCAGCTTGTTCTCGTGGGTCAGCGCGATCATCAGCGCATCATCACGGATCGCGCTGCCGTAGTCGCCGAAATACGACGGGCGCTCGCTGCTGGACTTGGCGAAGGCAGCTTCCAACGCGGCCTGGCCACGCTTGGCGTCGCCCTGCAGCGACAGCGCCACGCCCAGGTGGACCAGCGACAGGCCGCCAACCGCCTTGCTGCGCTCGTTGTCGTACAGCGTGCGCAGCGTACCCAGCGGCGCACGGTTGACCCGGGCCAGCACGTAGCCGGAATACGCCTGGTTGGCGAACTTCAGTTTCTCGCGCTCGTCCTGCCCGTAGAACGGGTTGCCGCCGGACAGCAGATCCTCGCTGAGACGGTTCAGTGCCTTCTGCAGCACGTTGTCCGGTACGGCGAAGCCGGCATCCCGGGCATCAAGCAGGAACTCGGCGATGTACGGGGTCAGCCACGGGTTCACATAACCATCGTCGCCCCACATCGAGAAGTTGCCGTTGGCCACCTGCATCGACGCCAGGCGGCCGAACGCGCCCTCCATGCGTTCGCGGCGGGTCTTGGCATCCAGGCCGTCTGCGCCGAGCATCGACGACGTGGCCTGATCCAGGATCAGCGCAGCGTAGCCCTTGCTGGTGGTCTGCTCGGCGCAGCCATACGGGTAATTCAGCGCGCCCTGCAGAGCACTGGCAAACGGAATCGGGGGCAGCGGGCTGACCAGCAGGCGCGCATTGACCGACTCGGACATCAGGCCATCGGCCAGACCGCTGTCGAGGCTGACCGCCGCCAGCGGGTCGAGCGTGCGTACCTGCGAGCGCAGCACCTGCGGCCATGCCGCACGCACCGGCAGGTCGTAGCGGCGGTCGGCCTTGAAGCCATTGCCCTCCACACGCACCCGCACCTTGGCCACGCTGTGGCCTTCGCGTGCCGACAGCGGGAAGCTCAGCGTGGTCTTCGCATCGGCGTTGAGCTGCACGCTGCGGCTGCCCTCGCCCAGGGCCAGCGGTCCCTCGCTGTCCACGCGCACGTTGAACTGGCCGGGCTTGCCGGTGAAGTTCCGCACGTCCAGCGTCACGGTGCTGCGGTCGCCCGGGGCGAGCACGCGCGGCATGCTGGCCTCGGCCAGGATCGGTGCGCGCACCACCGTTTCCACGTCGCGCTTGCCGTACTGGTCATCGCTGTACACCAGCGCCGACACGCGCAGCGTGCCGTTGAAGTCCGGCACCTTGAGGCGGATGCGGGCATTGCCCTTGGCATCAAGCTGTACCGGGCCGGAGAACAGATCCACGGTCTGCACGCGCGCGGTCGGCCGCTTGGCCTGAGGCAGGGACTGCAGCGCCATGTCACCGCCGAACTTCAGCTTGCCGGCGCCGCCGTCGAAGCTCTCGATCACCCGGCTGTAGATGTCATAGGCATCGATGCCGAGGCGGCGCTGGGCGAAGAAGTGCGCGCCGGCATCGGGCACGGGGAAACGGGTGATGTTGAGGATGCCCACATCCACCGCCGACACGGTGACGTGCGCGGCCTTGCCGGCCAGCTGCGGTGCGCTGACCGTCACCGGCAGATCCTGTTCCGGGCGCATCTGCTTCGGCGCCACCAGGCCGACGGCCACGGTGCGGCCCCTGCGGTCCATCGGTACGTGCACCACGCCGACAGCGCGCGCCGGGGTGATCTTGCTCGGCGCACTGCCGCCCCGGAACACCAGCGCGGTGATGTAGACATCGTGGCGCTCCCAGTCAGCGGTGACCGGGATGTTGAAGGTGGCACCGGGTTTGGCGTCGATGTCCTGCACGTACAGCATGCGATCGGTCTCGACCATCAGGATGCCCTTGCCGGCATGCGGCGGCGTCACCGTCACCTGCAGCGTATCGCCCGCCTTGTAGCCGGTCTTGTCCAGGCCCAGCTTGACCTTGTCCGGACGCGCATCGAGACCGCGATTGTCATCGCCCCAGCTCCAGCCGGCACGGAACGGATAGCGACTGGTCAGGCCGGTGCCCGGATCGAACACGTCCACCCGGTACTCGCCCCACTCGACCGGGACATCGAACGCCACCGCGCTGCTGCCGGCATCGACCGTGCGGGTTTCCTTGTTCTCGAACCGACGGGTGAAATCGTAATCCCAACGGTTGTCGTTGAAGGTCCAGTGATAGTCACGCAGCTCGCGCACCAGGGTGATCTTCAGGCCCTTGGCCGGCTGCGGCCGGCCGGCCGCGTCCACGCGCACCAGTTCGAAGCGTGCGTTGCTGTTGGAGTCGGCACCATCGTCGGGGTTGAACAGCGGACGCACGCCGACCAGTGCATTGGCCGGCCACATCACCCGCTTCAGGGTGCGGGTCACGGTCCGCCCACCGGTCTCGTACAGGCTGCCGGACAGCACCACCGCGATCGGCGCCTTGGCCTTGGCTGCTTCTTCCGGAAGCGTCACGTCCTCGCGCAGCTGGCCGTTGGCCGGCAGCGTCGTGTCGATCACGTCCTTGGCCTCGCGCGGCAGCTGCAGGGTCGGGTCGCCGAAGAAGTAGCCCGGCAATCCCTCGACCGGCTGCTGTTCGGCTGCCACGGCCAGGCGCGCGGTGAAGCGGTTGCCGTCAGCCGGCGCGCCGTACAGATACGCGCCATCGGCCTGCAGACGAAGATCTTCGCCCGGCTTGAGCGTCTTCTGCGGGCTGTCCAGGTCCAGCTTCATCCGTTCGGGCAGGAACTCTTCGATGCGCAGGGTCATGCCCTGGATCGCTTCCTTGCTGGCCGGATCGGTACGGAACTCCACCTGCCAGCGTCCTGTCGGCGCCTCGGCCGGGATGACCTGCTCGAAGGCGATGTAGCCCTGCTCGCCCGGCTGCAGGCGGGTCTCGCGGAAGGTCTTGCCGTCGGGCTGCTTCAGGCGGAGGAACACCGGCTGCGACTTGACCGGCTTGCCATCATTGTCGCGCAGCAGCGCGGACAGGCGCACGGTCTCGCCCGGCCGATAGAGGTCGCGGCCGGACCATGCGTAGACATCGAACCAGGCATTGTCACGGCCGGCAACGGCAAACTCGCTCAGGTCCAGGGCCGGCTGGTTGAAGGGCAGGAAGCTGGTGTCGCGACCACTGCTGGCCACCAGCACGTGGGTGGCGTCGAGCGTGTAGTTCAGCAGCGCATTGCCGTTGCCATCGGTACTGCCCTTGAGCACCACCTCGCCTTTGCCGTCGAGCACGCGCAGCTCGACGTTCTTCAGCGGTGCTCCGTCCTTCAGTCCGGCGGTGTGGACGAACAGCTTGTCCTTGTAGGCGCGCGTGTGCAGGCCGATGTCGCTGACCGAGAAGAACGCGGTGTCGAACTCGCCCTCGTAATCGCCCGTGCGCTTGAGCAGTGCGAAGTACAGGCCCGGCTCCTGCAGCTCCTTGATGTCCTGGGTTGGCAGGTAGGTCAGCACCCGCTCGTTCTGCTTGCCGCCGAGGATGAAGCGGTTGACGTAGACCGGCTCGGCCAACGCATTGATCGGGCTGCGCTCGTAGTCGCTGCTCAGTTCCCAGCTGCCACGACGGCCGCCGCGCTGGTACTGGCTGAAGAAGGTCGGCAGATCCTTCTCGCGCACGCGCAGGAACTCGACGTCGACCTCGGGAACATTCACGGAGACAACGGGCAGGCCGCGGCTGTCCTTGGCCGGCAGCACGCTGCCCTGCGAGGCGAAGCCGGCCACCGGCTTCAATTCGCCACTGAACACCTTCTGCTTCAGCTCCTTGCCCAGCCGGCTGCCATCGGCGGCCAGCAGGTCCGGCGATACCACCAGGCTGAACTCCTTGCCGGCTTCGACGAACGGATAGCGCAGGGTCAGTCCGTCATCGGACAGGGTCCAGCTGCTGTCGTCGGTGCCGACCTTCTCCTCGAAGCGCACCAGCGTGTCGAAATCCTGCGTGCCGACCAGCGGGCGCGAGAACTCCAGCGCCAGCGACAGGCCGTCATTCTTCTGGTCCGGGTAGGCGCGCAACAGGGTGAAATCCTTCACCTGCTCGGCCTGGGTGGCAATGGCCTCGCCACTGGCCTTAGGCAGCTGCCCGCTGTCGTTGCGGCAACCGGCCAGACCCAGCAACAGGCCTCCTGCCAGTACCGCCGCCGCCCATCCCCACCGCTTGCGCCGTGCCGGACCGCTCATGTCGTCACTCCTTGATCGAGGCGGCCATTATAGGCGCGCCGCGTCAAGGTGTTGGCGCGGATCCGGCAGGAACACATCGGAACGGTAGCGCCGGGCCATGCCCGGCGGTCCCGGTAGCGGCCGACCTTGGTTGGCGTTGGGCCCGTGCCAACCAAGGTTGGCACCTACCAAGGCGCGCCCTACCCCGGCCGGTACAGATCCACGTAGTCGGTCACCGGCATGGCCGCCAGCGCCACCGGGTCCAGCGAGGCCGCCAGGATGCGCTGCTGCTGGGTGGTGGGGAACCGATGGGCCAGATGCCGCCGGAACTTGTCCATCAACAGGGGCATGCCCTCGTCGCGTCGCCGGGCGTGGCCGAGCGGGTACTCGACCAGGACCTCCGGCAGTTCGCTGCCGTCGTTGAAGCGGACGGTCAGGCCGTTGGCGATGCTGCGCTTGTCCGGGTCCAGGTAATCCGCGCTGAGCTGCGGGTCTTCGTGGCAGGTCATTCGCGCGCGCAGCGCATCGATGCGGGGGTCAGCAGCAACATCGTCCTCGTAGTCCTCAGCCACCAGCCGCCCATGCAGCAGCGCGATGGCGACCATGTACTGCACGCAGTGGTCGCGGTCGGCCGGATTGTGCAGCGGGCCGCGCTTGTCGATGATGCGGATGCAGGCCTCCTGCGTGCGGATGGCGATATGCGCGATGTCATCGACGCTGCGCCCGCCTGCCCGCAGCTGCGCGTGCAGCGCGACCGCGGCCTCCACCGCGGTCTGGCCGTGGAACTCGGCGGGAAAACTGATCTTGAACAGCACGTTCTCCATCACGTAGCTGCCCAGCGGCCGCCCCAGCGTCACCGCCTGACCATGCATGGAGACCGCTTCGAAGCCCCAGGTGGGAGCGCTCAACACGCTGGGATACCCCATCTCGCCGCTGGCCGCCATCAGCGCCAGGCGCACGCCGCGACTGGTGGCATCGCCGGCGGCCCAGCTCTTGCGCGAACCGGTGTTGGGCGCATGCCGGTAGGTCCGCAGCGCCTGGCCATCGACCCAGGCCAGCGACAGCGCATTGAGCATGCGCTCGCGATCCAGCCCAAGCAGGCGGGCGACCACGGCGGTGGTGGCGACCTTCACCAGCACCACGTGGTCCAGCCCGACCCGGTTGAAGGAATTCTCCAGAGCCAGCACGCCCTGGATCTCGTGCGCCTTGATCATCGCCACCAGCACGTCGTGCACGGTCGGCGGTGGACGACGCAGGGCCGCGGCATTGCGCCCCAGCCAATCGCAGACGGCCAGGATGCCGCCGAGATTATCCGACGGATGACCCCACTCGGCGGCCAGCCAAGTGTCGTTGAAGTCGAGCCAGCGCACCATCGCGCCGATATTGAACGCCGCCTGCACCGGATCCAGCACGTAGTGCGTTCCCGGCACGCGCGCGCCGTTGGTCACGCTGATGCCCGGCACCAGGGGCCCGAGCAGCTTGCTGCAGGCCGGGAAGGACAGCGCTTCCAGGCCGCAACCGAGGGTATCCAGCAGGCAGTAATGCGCGGTCTGGAATGCCAGTGGCGAGTCGATGCGCACGTCGCGCACGTAATCGACGATGTCCACCAGCAGCGCATCCCACGCGGCACGTTCGTTGGACGGGGTGTGGCTGTCGGACATCGTCTGTTCTCCGCTAACGCCGGACCACGCCCGGCGGTTCATGGGCGGGCCCTGCCGCGCTCGCCGGGCATGGCCCGGCGCTACCGCCATGGTCCCGCGTTACAAGGTGTCGGCCGGTACCCGCACGCTGCCTTCCATCAATACACGGGCGCTGCGGCTCATGATGGCCTTGGTCACTGTCCACTGGCCGTCAACGAGACCGGCCTGGGCGCCCACGCGCAGCGTGCCGGACGGATGCCCGAAGGTCACCGCCTCGCGCTGGCCACCGCCGGCGGCACGGTTGACCAGCGTGCCCGGAATCGCAGCAGCGGTACCGATCGCCACAGCGGCAGTGCCCATCATCGCGTGGTGCAGCTTGCCCATCGACAGCGCACGCGCATGCAGATCGATGGCCGATGCCGGGATTGCCTTGCCGCTGGACGATACATAGTCCTGCGCCGGTGCCACGAACGCCACTTTCGGCGTGTGCTGGCGGGTCGCCGCCTCTTCCAGCGTCGAGATCAGGCCCATGCGCAGCGCACCGTGTGCACGGATGCTCTCGAACTTCTGCAGGGCAGCCTTGTCGTCGTTGATCGCCGGCTGCAGCTCGGTACCGCTGTAGCCCAGATCGGCCGCATTGAGGAAGATGGTCGGGATGCCGGCGGTGATCATCGTCACCTCGAAACTGCCCACGCCCGGCACATCCAGGGTATCGACCAGGTTGCCGGTCGGGAACATCGCGCCCGCGTCGCCATCATCGGAGGGATCTATGAACTCAAGCTGGATCTCGGCGGCCGGGAAGGTCACGCCATCCAGCTCGAAATCACCGATCTCCTGCACCTCGCCATTGCGCATCGGCACGTGGGCGATGATGGTCTTGCCGATGTTGGCTTGCCAGATGCGCACGGTGCACAGGCCGTCGCGCGGCACCCGGGCCGGATCGATCAGGCCGTTGGCGATGGCGAACGGACCCACCGCAGTGCTGAGGTTGCCACAGTTGCCGCTCCAGTCGACGAACGCGGTGTCGATCGAAACCTGGCCGTACAGATAGTCCACATCGTGATCGGGCACGGACGCACTGGAGATGATCACGCACTTGCTGGTGCTGGACGTGGCCCCGCCCATGCCATCGGTGTGCTTGCCATAGGGATCGGGCGACCCGATCACGCGCATCAGCAGCGCATCACGTGCCGGGCCCGGCACCTGTGCGGCTGCGGGCAGGTCCTGCAGGCGGAAGAACACGCCCTTGCTGGTGCCACCGCGCATGTAGGTGGCGGCAATGCGGAGTTGCGGAAGAAAGCTCATGGAACGGCTCCTTGCAATGAAAGACGGCCCGTTGCCGGGCCGTCGGTTGTCTCATGCCACCCGGGCACCTTCGAGGAAATCCTGGGCGAAGCGCTGCAGTACACCGCCCGCTTCGTAGATCGCCACTTCCTCGTCGCTGTCCAGGCGACAGGTGACCGGCACGATGATGTCCTGCCCATCGCGGCGGTGGATGACCAGGGTCAGGTCGGCGCGCGGCGTGCGCTCGCCCACCACGTCGAAGGTCTCGGTACCGTCGATGCCCAGGGTCAGCCGGGTGGTGCCCGGCTTGAACTCCAGCGGCAGCACGCCCATGCCGATCAGGTTGGTGCGGTGGATGCGCTCGAAGCCTTCCGCCGCGATCGCTTCCACGCCGGCCAGGCGCACGCCCTTCGCCGCCCAGTCACGCGAGCTGCCCTGGCCGTAGTCGGCACCGGCGATGATGATCAGCGGCTGCTTGCGCTCCATGTAGGTCTCGATCGCCTCCCACATGCGCATCACCTTGCCCTCCGGCTCCACCCGCGCCAGCGAGCCCTGCTTCACGCTGCCGTCGTCGTTGCGCACCATCTCGTTGAACAGTTTCGGGTTGGCGAAGGTGGCGCGCTGCGCGGTCAGATGGTCGCCGCGGTGGGTTGCGTAGGAATTGAAGTCCTCTTCCGGCAGGCCCATCTTCGCCAGGTATTCGCCGGCGGCACTGGAGGCCAGGATCGCGTTGGACGGCGACAGGTGGTCGGTGGTGATGTTGTCCGGCAGCACCGCCAGCGCGCGCATGCCCGCCAGCGTGCGTTCACCGGCCAGCGCCCCCTCCCAGTACGGCGGGCGGCGGATGTAGGTGCTCTGCGGGCGCCAGTCGTACAGCGGACTGACCGCCGCACCCTGCTCCACGCGCACGTTGAACATCGGGTTGTAGACGCTGCGGAACTGCTCGGGCTTCACCGCCGCCTTCACCACTGCATCGATCTCGGCATCGCTCGGCCAGATGTCCTTCAGGCGCACCTCGTTGCCGTCGGCGTCCACGCCAAGCACGTCCTTCTCGATGTCGAAGCGCATGGTGCCGGCAATGGCGTAGGCGATCACCAGCGGCGGCGATGCCAGGAAGGCCTGCTTTGCGTAAGGATGGATGCGGCCATCGAAGTTGCGGTTACCCGACAGCACGGCCGTGGCATACAGGTCGCGGTCGATGATTTCCTGCTGGATCGCCGGATCCAGCGCACCGCTCATGCCGTTGCACGTGGTGCAGGCGAACGCGACGATGCCGAAGCCGAGCTTTTCCAGCTCCGGCAGCAGGCCGGCCTCTTCCAGATACAGCTGCACCGCCTTTGAACCCGGGGCCAGCGACGACTTGACCCACGGCTTGCGCAGCAGGCCGCGCTCGTTGGCCTTGCGCGCCAGCAGGCCGGCGGCGATCACGTTGCGCGGGTTGGAGGTGTTGGTGCAGCTGGTAATGGCGGCGATGATCACCGCGCCATCAGGCATCAGGCCCCGCAGCTGCTCGGCCTTGCCGGCATCGAGCTTGGCTGCGTCGGCGATGCCGCGCTCGGCCAGCTCGGCCACCGGCAGGCGGCGATGCGGATTGCTCGGGCCCGCCATGTTGCGGACCACGCTGGACAGGTCGAAGCGCAGCACGCGCTCGTACTGCGCCGTGGCCAGCGCATCGGCCCACAGACCGGTGCTGCGTGCGTAGTTCTCCACCAGCGCCACCTGCGATTCCTCGCGGCCGGTCAGGCGCAGGTAATCGATGGTCTGCCCGTCGATGTAGAACATCGCCGCGGTCGCGCCGTATTCCGGGCACATGTTGGAGATGGTGGCACGGTCACCGATGGTCAGCGCGGCCGCACCCTCGCCGAAGAATTCAAGCCAGGCGCCCACCACGCGTTCCTTGCGCAGGAACTCGGTCAGGGCCAGCACCACGTCGGTGGCGGTGATCCCTGGCTGTGGCCGACCGGTCAGTTCCACGCCGATGATGTCGGGCAGGCGCATCCACGACGCGCGGCCGAGCATCACGTTCTCGGCCTCCAGGCCGCCGACACCGATGGCGATCACGCCCAGCGCATCGACGTGCGGCGTATGGCTGTCGGTGCCCACGCAGGTATCCGGGAAGGCCACGCCGTCCTGCACGTAGATCACCGGCGACATCTTCTCCAGGTTGATCTGGTGCATGATGCCGTTGCCCGGCGGAATCACATCCACGTTCTGGAACGCCCGCTTGGTCCAGTCGATGAAATGGAAGCGATCCTCGTTGCGGCGATCCTCGATGGCGCGGTTCTTCTCGAATGCCTGCGGATCGAAACCACCGCACTCCACCGCCAGCGAGTGATCAACGATCAGCTGTACCGGCACCACCGGGTTGACCTTGGCCGGATCGCCGCCCTTGTCGGCGATCGCATCGCGCAGGCCGGCGAGATCCACCAGCGCGGTCTGACCGAGAATGTCATGGCACACCACGCGCGCCGGGAACCAGGGAAAATCCAGGTCGCGGCGACGTTCGATCAGCTGCGTCAGCGAGGCGGTGAGCATCGCCGGATCGCAACGCCGTACCAGGTTCTCGGCCAGCACGCGCGAGACATACGGCAGCGTGGCGTAGGCGCCGGGCTGGATCGCATCGACCGCAGCGCGCGCATCGAAGTAGTCCAGCGGGGTGCCGGGGAGGGTCTTGCGGTAATCGGTATTCATGGGCTGGCGGAATGCTTGGGGCGGGCCGGATGCCGGCGAGCGGCAATGAAGGCATCCGGCCAGCACCTGGCCGACCGGATGGATGGATCACGCGGCGGTCAGGCGCGCTTGTCGATGGCCACGAACTCGCGATCTTCCGGGCCGATGTAGTTCGCGCTCGGACGGATGATCTTGCCGTCGATGCGCTGCTCGACGATGTGCGCGCTCCAGCCGGCGGTGCGGGCGATGACGAACAGCGGGGTGAACATCGCGGTCGGCACGCCCATCATGTGGTAGCTGACGGCGCTGAACCAGTCCAGGTTCGGGAACATTTTCTTGATGTCCCACATCACCGTCTCCAGGCGCTCGGCGATGTCGTACATCTTCATGCTCGACTGCTCTTCGGACAGCTCACGGGCGACGTCCTTGATCACCTTGTTGCGCGGGTCGGACACGGTGTACACCGGGTGGCCGAAGCCGATCACCACTTCCTTGCGCTCGACGCGGGCCTTGATGTCCTCTTCGGCCTCATCCGGGCTGTCGTAGCGCTTCTGCACCTCGAAGGCCACTTCGTTGGCGCCGCCATGCTTGGGGCCGCGCAGCGCGCCGATGCCACCGCAGATCGCACTGTACATGTCGCTGCCGGTACCGGCGATGACACGGCAGGTGAAGGTGGACGCATTGAACTCGTGCTCTGCGTACAGGATCAGCGAGGTGTGCATCGCCTTCACCCACGAATCCTGTGGCTTCTCGCCGTGCAGCAGGTGCAGGAAGTGGCCACCGATGGAATCGTCATCGGTTTCCACGTCGATGGCGCGGCCGTTGTGGCTCCAGTGGTACCAGTACAGCAGCATCGAGCCGAGGCAGGCCATCAGCTTGTCGGCGATGTCGCGTGCACCCGGATGGTTGTGGTCATCCTTTTCCGGCGCCACGCAGCCGAGCACCGACACGCCGGTGCGCATCACATCCATCGGGTGTGCCGACGGCGGCAGTTCTTCCAGCGCGGCTTTCACCGCGGCCGGGATGCCACGCAGCGACTTCAGCTTGGCCTTGTACGAAACCAGCTCGGCGCGGGTCGGCAGCTTGCCGTGCACCAGCAGGTACGCGATTTCCTCGAATTCGCTGGTGTTGGCCAGATCCAGGATGTCGTAGCCACGGTAGTGCAGGTCATTGCCGCTGCGACCGACGCTGCACAGCGCGGTGTTGCCGGCGGCAGTGCCGGACAGGGCGACGGACTTCTTCGGCTTGAAGGTCGGGGTTGCGGTCGTATCGTTCATGTTTCCCTCCGAAAACTTGATGGTGCAGGGTACTGCTTATTTCTTGGCGGCGAACAGTGCGTCGAGCTGCTGCTCGAACGCGTGGTAGCCGATGCGGTCGTACAGTTCTTCGCGGGTCTGCATGGCGTCGACCACGCTGCGCTGGTGACCGTCGCGGCGCACCGCCTGGTAGACGTTCTCCGCCGCCTTGTTCGCCGCGCGGAACGCCGACAGCGGCAACAGCTGGATGGCGACCCCGGCCGAGGCCAGCTCGTCGCGGCTGAACAGCGGCGTCGCACCGAATTCGGTGATGTTGGCCAGCACCGGCACCTTCACTGCATCGACGAAGCGGCGGTAGGTGTCCAGATCGTAGGCAGCCTCGGCGAAGATGCCATCAGCGCCCGCTTCGACACAGGCGATGGCGCGCTCGATGGCCTTGTCCACGCCATCCACCTGGATGGCATCGGTGCGTGCGATCAGGAAGAAATCCGGATCGGTCTTTGCATCAGCGGCGGCCTTCACGCGGTCGACCATCTCACCCTGCGAAACGATCTCCTTGCCGGGACGGTGACCACAGCGCTTGGCGCCGACCTGGTCCTCGATGTGGCAGGCGGCCGCGCCGGCCTTGATCAGCGACTTCACGGTGCGCGCGATGTTGAACGCGCTGGGTCCGAAGCCGGTATCGATGTCCACCATCAGCGGCAGGTCGCAGACGTCGGTGATGCGGCGCACGTCCACCAGCACGTCTTCCAGGGTGTTGATGCCCAGGTCCGGCAGGCCCAGCGAGCCTGCGGCAACACCACCGCCGGACAGGTAGATGGCGCGGAAGCCGGCGCGCTTGGCCAGCAGGGCGTGGTTGGCGTTGATCGCACCGATCACCTGCAGCGGCGATTCGGCGGCCAGAGCCTCGCGGAAGCGGGCACCGGCGGAAGAAGGGGCGGAAGCGGTCATGCGGCAATCCATGTTGAGGAACAGGTGGGCAGGCGCAAGCACCATGCCAAGCTGCAAGCGATTGATTTCAAAGGCATGATCGGCTAACAGCGATGAAACATATGAAACATTGAAACAGATGTATCATGAAACACTCCCGTGCTGGTGTCCGCCCCATGTACCTGCCCCGCTCGCCCCTGCGCCATGCCGACGCCGACCCCGGTCGCCCGGTGATCTGGACGGTCAGCGTTTCGCGGCTGACCGGCCTGCTGGGTGACGTCATTCCCGAGTTCGACCGCCGCGCGCGCATCGAACAGATCAACCTCGGCTTCGAAGAGGCAGTGGAGGTGATCGGCCAACGCCTGCGCCGCGAGCACTGCGACGTGGTGATTGCCGGTGGCTCGAACGCGGCCTGGCTGCGCAGTCGGCTCGACCTGCCGCTGGTGCCGATCCAGGCCAACGGCTTCGACCTGATGGAGGCTCTGGCGCGCGCGCGCCGCATCGCCGCACGCATCGGCCTGGTCACCCATGCCAGCGACGTGCCGGTGTTCAGCGGCTTCCAGCAGAGCTTCGGCCTGGATATCGAGCACCGCCGCTTCGTCACCCGCGAAGATGCGCGCGACTGCATCGCCGATCTGCGTGCCAACGGCATCGAAGTGATCGTCGGCACCGGGATGGCCATCGACCATGCCGAGCAGGCCGGGCTGCCGGGCGTGCTGCTGTATTCGGCCGACTCGGTGCGGCAGGCCTTCGAGCATGCGCTGGAACTGACCCAGACCCTGGCACGCTCGGTGGGTCCACGCCCCACCACGCGGCGCAGTGCCGCCCCGCGCGGCGATGCATACGCGCTGCTCGGCGACAGCGTGGCGATGGCGCAGGTGCGCGCACAGATCGCGCTCTATGCACCGCACGACAGCACCGTGCTGGTCACCGGCGAGACCGGTACCGGCAAGGAACTGGTGGCACGGCAACTGCACGCCGCCAGCGGCCGGCGCGGTCGTTTCGTCGCGCTGAACTGCGGCGCGATCAGCGAATCGCTGCTGGAAGCCGAACTGTTCGGCTACAGCGATGGCGCCTTCACGGGCGCACGTCGTGGCGGCCGGGTCGGCCTGGTCGAAGCGGCCGATGGCGGCACACTGTTCCTTGACGAGATCGGCGAGCTGCCCTTGCCGCTGCAGACCCGCCTGCTGCGCGTACTGGAAGAACGTGAAGTGCTGCGCGTCGGCGCCACCGAACCAACACCCGTGGACCTGCGGGTGGTGGCCGCGACGCTGCAGTCGCTGGAGCATCGCGCAGCTGCCGGCAGCTTCAGGCGCGACCTCTACTACCGGCTGGCGGCACTGCGCATCGCACTGCCCCCGCTGCGTGCCCGGCGCGCTGACATCCCGCTGCTGACTCGGCACTTCTTCCGCCAGCTGCGCGGTATCGACGCCCCCCTGGACCAGGACGCGATGGCAGTGCTGGGTGCCGCCGACTGGCCGGGCAATGTGAGAGAACTGCGCAATCTGGTCGACCGCCTGCGCATCCACTGGCAGCCGGCAGACGGGATGATCGACGCTGGGCGCCTGCTGCAGCTGGCGCCGGAACTGGCGCGCGAAAGCACCCCGTCCCTGCGGCTGGAAAGCAATGGCAGGCGCCCGGCACGGGCCCAGCTGCAGGCGCTGCTGCAGGAACACCGCAATGACCGCGAAGGCATGGCCCAGGTGCTCGGCGTGTCACGCACCACCTTGTGGCGCTGGCTGCGCGCGGAAGGACTGTAGGCAGGCGCAGCGCGGACCGCGCGGCGCGCCGCCAGCCAAGATTGGCACTACCCCCGCGTGGCCGCGTCCAGCGGCATGCGGAAATAGACCACCCGCTCGGTCTCTTCAAAGCCACAGGCGCGGTGTGCCGCGTGCGCCTCTACGTCCTCCAGGCGGCTGTCCGAGGCCAGCTCGCTGCAGCCCGCGTCCCGCGTCCACGCCTGCACTTCCGCCAGCAGGGCACGGCCGACAGCGCGGCCCTGCCACTGCGGCGTTACATACCAGCCTTCCAGGAACCCGACCGGCGAGGAACCGGTGCCGTTCACATAGTCGTGGCGCAGGCGCACCTCGGCGAAACCGACCGCCTCACCATCAGCCGCGCACGCCAGGAACACCGCACCTTCCGGATCGGCCAGCGACTGCGCCAGCTCCTCCAGCGGATCATCGGCGTCGGGCCACAGGCCCACGCGCAGCTGCGACCATGCAGCGGCATCGGCCGGTGTGGCCTGGCGGATCGTGGCAGCGCAGCCGCTCACGGATACAACAGGCGCTTGCTCCAGCGCCCCTCGGCGCCGGCTTCATAGCACCACCGCTCGTGCAGGCGGAACTGCGCGCCGTACCAGAACTCGATGCGGTCGGGCACCACGCGCAGGCCACTCCAGCCGTCCGGACGCGGCACGTCCTTGCCCTCGAAACGTGCCTCGACCTCGGCCACGCGCGCATCGAACTCTTCGCGCGTTGCAAGCGTCTTCGACTGCTGCGAAGCCCACGCGCCGATCTGGCTCATGCGCGGACGGCTGGCGAAGTAGGCGTCTGCTTCCGCATCGGCCACCTGTTCGACACGGCCTTCGATGCGCACCTGGATGCCGGCCTCGCGCAGGCTGCGCCACAGGAACAGCAGGGCCGCCTGCGGATTGGCCCGCAGCTCCTGGCCCTTGTGGCTGTCCAGGTGGGTATAGAACACGAAGCCACGCTCATCGAAGGCCTTCAGCAGCACGGTGCGCGCCGACGGACGACCGTGCAGGTCGGCACTGGCCACGGTCATCGCGTTGGGCTCGACCTCGCGGCTCTGTTTGGCCTCGTCGAACAGGGCCGCAAACGTGGACAGGGCTTCGGCGTACAGGTCGCTCATGATTGCGTTCTTCTCACACGGATTGATCTATTGTGGCGGCATGGTCGCTGCTGCGTATATGCCCCAGGTGAAAGGATTTCCCGAGACATTGGCCGAGCAGGCACTGGATGATGCGCTGGGCAGCGGCGCGGCGGTTCCAGTATTGGCGATCAGCGGGCTGCAGGGGAGCGGCAAATCGACGCTGGCCGAGCAGGTGGTGGCGCGCGCCCGGAACCGGGGCCTGAACGCCGCGACGCTGTCCATCGATGATGTCTACCTGACCCGGGCGCAACGGCAGCGGCTGGCACGCCAGGTCCATCCGCTGTTGATCACCCGGGGGCCGCCGGGCACCCACGACCTGCCGCTGGTCCACGCGCTGCTCGATGCCGCCGCCGCGCGCGAACCACTGGCGCTGCCGCGCTTCGACAAGCTGGCCGACGAGCGCCTGCCACAGGCGCAGTGGCCACGGCTGGAAAAGCCGCTGGACCTGCTGGTGTTCGAAGGCTGGTTCCTGGGCACACCGGCGCAGGAGGAATCCGAACTGGCTCAGCCGTTGAACGCCCTTGAACGTGATGCCGACAGCGATGGCCGCTGGCGCCACTGGTGCAACCAGGCCCTGGGCCGCGACTACCCGGCATTGTGGCAACGCTGTGACCGCCTGTGGTTCCTGCAGCCGCCGGACTTCTCGGTGGTACCGCGCTGGCGCTGGCAGCAGGAGCAGAGCCTGCAGGCGGCTCAGCCCGGCCGGCATGGCATGAGCCGGCCGCAGCTGGAGCGCTTCGTGCAGTACTTCGAGCGGGTCAGCCGGCAGGCACTGCATGCACTGCCGGCCCTCGCCGACCGGGTGGTGGTGCTGGATGCGCAGCGCCAGGTACAGGCACTGCGCTGAGGCCCCTCATTCCACCAGGAAAGTCACCCGCAGATTGACCCGCCACTCGGTGATCTCACCGCTGCCATTGGTGACCACCTTGGTCTCGTTGATCCAGGCCCCCTGGATGCCCTTCACGGTTCCGGAGACCTTCTTCAGGCCGCTGCGCACGGCATCCTCCACGCTCGTGGGCGAAGAGGCGGTGATTTCGATGACCTTGGCAACCGACATGGCCTGTACTCCGTTGAACGCGGGAATCCCCGCAGGAAGTCCCACCCTGACGTGAAGGACGTAAAGGCCGGGGCACGGAGGTGTTAGCATCAGGGCGCATGAATCCTGCTCCGAACCTGATCCTGATCGGCCCGATGGGCGCCGGCAAAACCTGCATCGGCCGCCGCCTCGCCGAGCGCTTCACGCTGGACTTCGTCGATGTCGACCAGTCCATCGTCGACGCCGCCGGAGCCAGCATTCCCACGATCTTCGAGCACTCCGGCGAAACCGGCTTCCGCAGCCTCGAGCGCGACGCGCTGGCCCGCCTCCTGCAGGGCCACGGCCAACTGGTCTCGACCGGCGGCGGAGCGGTACTGGACCCGGACAACCGGGCATTGATCGCCCGCCGTGGCTTCGTGGTCTACCTGCGGGTCAGCGTGACCGCGCAACTGGAACGGCTGGCCCGCGACAAGGCCCGGCCGTTGCTGCAGCGCCCCGACCGCGAGCAGGTGCTGCATGACCTGGCCGCCCATCGCGATCCGCTGTACCGCGAACTGGCCGACCTCACCCTTGATACCGACCCGTACACCGCTGCCGACGCCACCGCCCAGCTGGTCGTCAAGCTCGCCGCGCAATGGCAGCGCCAGGACCTGATCGCATGACTTCCCCCACTCCGCTGCAGGTCGCCGTTGGCGGTGACCGCCCTTATACCATCTCCATCGGCGCCGGCGTCCAGAGCAATGGCCCTGCCCTCGCCCGCCACGTGCGGGGGCGCCACGTCCTGCTGCTCAGCGACAGCGACGTCGCCCCGCTGTACCTGGCGCGGCTGAAGCAGACCCTGCTGGCTGCGCGTCCGGACCTGATCGTCGGCGAACACGTGCTGGCCGCCGGCGAAGCCTCCAAGACCCTGGCTGAATTCGGCCGCGCCATTGAAGCGCTGGCAGCCCTGGGCGCCACCCGCGATGCCTGTGTGTTCGCGCTCGGTGGGGGTGTCGTCGGCGACCTGGCCGGCTTCGCCGCAGCCTGCTGGATGCGGGGCATCGACTGCGTGCAGCTGCCGACCACGCTGCTGGCGATGGTCGATTCGTCGGTGGGCGGCAAGACTGCCGTAGACATTCCTGCCGGCAAGAATCTGGTCGGCGCCTTCCATCCGCCGCGCGCGGTGGTGGCCGATACCGCGGTGCTGGCCACCCTGCCGCCGCGCGAGCTGCGCGCGGGGCTGGCCGAGGTGGTGAAGTACGGCGCACTGGGCGATGCGGATTTCTTCGACTGGCTGCAGCACCACGCCGACGCGCTGTCCGCTGGCGAGGACGCGGTGCTGGCCGAAGCCATCGCCCGCAGCTGCAGGCACAAGGCCGCCATCGTCGAGCGCGATCCGTTCGAGAAGGGGGAGCGTGCCCTGCTGAACCTCGGCCACACCTTCGGCCATGCCATCGAAACCGAACAGGGCTATTCGGCGCCGGGCCGCGATGCGCTGAACCATGGCGAGGCGGTGGCAGTGGGCATGGTGCTGGCGGCCAGGCTGTCCACCGATCTCGGCCTGGCCGACGATGCCGACCGCGCGCGCCTGCAGGCGCTGCTGGAAAGGCTCGGGCTGCCGGTCGCGATCCCGGCCGGCCTGGATCCGCAGGCCCTGCTCGGCCGCATGCGGCTGGACAAGAAGAACGTGGCCGGTCGACTGCGCCTGGTGCTCTGGCGCGGCATGGGTCGGGCCGAGGTGGTGCCGGACGTGGATGAAGCAGCGGTATTGAAGGTGCTGGGCCAGGGTTGATCGCTTCCGCGTTCGCCGGGCATGGCCCGGCGCTGCCCGGGGTTTCCTGAGCGTCCGCCGGGCATGGCCCGGCGCTACCGCGTTGCGGCCGGGGTCACCCTGGCCCCGCTACAATCGGGCCATGCATGTCTACCTGCAACATCCCGAGGCCGGTGCGCAGGCACCGCGGTTCCTGCGCCTGAGCCTGCAGCCGGATCTTTTCGGCGGCTGGGAGCTGCTGCGCGAAAGCGGCCGCGTCGGTGGCCGCTCGCAGCTGCGCCGCGAGCTGTTCCTGCAGGCCGACGAAGCCCGCCACGCCTTCGAGAAAGCGCGCGATGCCGAACTGCATCGTGGCTTCCAGATCCTTTCGCACGGCGACTGATGCCGCTGCCCACCTTCGATCCAAGGAACGTTCAACGTGACCAGCCCTCTCCGCAATGATCGCCTGCTACGCGCTCTGCGCCGCGAACCGGTGGATTGCACGCCCGTCTGGCTGATGCGCCAGGCCGGCCGCTACCTGCCGGAGTACCGCGCGACCCGGGCCAAGGCCGGCAGCTTCCTGGCGATGGCCAAGAACCCGGAGATCGCCTGCGAAGTCACCCTGCAGCCGCTGCGGCGTTTCCCGTTGGACGCCGCCATCCTGTTCTCGGACATCCTCACCATCCCCGACGCGATGGGGCTGGAGCTGTACTTCGTCGAAGGCGAAGGCCCCAAGTTCCGCCACCCGGTACGTGACGAAGCCGCCATCGCCAGGCTGGCGGTACCGGACATGGAGCAGGACCTGGGCTACGTGATGGATGCGGTGCGCCTGATCCGCCGCGAGCTGGATGGCCAGGTGCCGCTGATCGGTTTCTCCGGCAGCCCATGGACACTGGCCTGCTACATGGTGGAAGGCGGCGGCAGCAAGGATTTCTCGCGCATCAAGGCCATGGCGCTGAACCACCCGCAGGCCCTGCACCGCCTGCTGGAGGTCACCACCGACGCGGTCATCGCCTACCTGGGCGCGCAACGCGCCGCGGGCGCACAGGCCCTGCAGGTTTTCGACACCTGGGGCGGCGTGCTGTCGCCGGCGATGTACCGCGAATTCTCGCTGCGCTACCTGCAGCGGATTGCCCAGGGCCTGGACCGTGGCGAAGGCAGCGAGCGTACGCCGCTGATCCTGTTCGGCAAGGGCACCGGCCTGCACCTGGAAGCACTGTCGCAGACCGGTGCGGATGCACTGGGCCTGGACTGGACGCTGGACCTGGACGAAGCGCTGCGCCGCACCGGTGGTCGCGTTGCCCTGCAGGGCAATCTCGACCCCACCACGCTGTACGCTTCACCCGATGCGATCGCCACCGCTGCCGCGCGCGTGCTCGATACCTACGCCGCCGGCAATGGCGGGTCGCGCGAGGGCCACGTGTTCAACCTGGGCCATGGCATGTCACCGGACATGGACCCGGCCCACGTGCAGGTACTGGTCGACGCGGTGCACGCGCACAGCCAGCGCTGAGCCGTGCGCATGCGGTTGCGGCGCGGTGTTGATCGCGCCGTGACCCGCAGTGCGCGATCATGGCGCCCCCACGTTGCACCGGCCACAACCCATGTCCACATCGCCATCGACCTACAACCGCCAGCGCCCCCTGCTGTGGCTGGTGTCCCTGGCGATCTTCATGCAGATGCTGGACTCGACCATCGTCAACACGGCGCTGCCGGCGATGGCGGCCAGCCTGGGCGAGAGTCCGCTGCAGATGCAGTCGGTGGTGTTCAGCTATGCACTGGCGGTCGCCACGTTCATTCCCGCCTCCGGCTGGATCGCTGACCGCTACGGCACCCGGCGCACCTTCCTGGTGGCGATCATCCTGTTCACCCTCGGCTCGCTGGCCTGCGCGCTGGCCCAGCACCTGCATCAGCTGGTGGGTGCCCGCGTGCTGCAGGGCATCGGCGGTGCGATGCTGCTGCCGGTCGGCCGCCTGGCGGTGATGCGTTCGGTGCCGCGCGAGGACTTCCTGCGTGCGATGAGCTTCATCGCCATCCCCGCCCTGATCGGCCCCTTGATCGGCCCGACGCTGGGCGGCTGGCTGGTCGAGATCGCCTCCTGGCACTGGGTGTTCCTGATCAACCTTCCGATCGGCGTGATCGGCTTCATCGCTGCGATGAAGATCATGCCGGACCATTACGCCAGCCACCGCACCCGCTTCGACCTGCGCGGCTACATCATGCTGGCCTTTGCGATGGTGGTGCTGTCGCTGGCGCTGGACGGCATCTCCGGGCTGGGTACGCCGCACGCGCTGGTGATGCTGATGACCGTGGCGGGGCTGGCCGCACTGGTGGGCTATTGGCTGCACGCGGCCAACTCGACCGCGCCGTTGTTCTCGCTGGCGCTGTTCCGTGTGCCCAGCTATCGCATCGGCATCCTCGGCAACCTGTTCTCACGCATCGGCAGCAGCGCCATGCCGATGCTGATTCCGCTGCTGCTGCAGGTGGGCCTTGGCCTGGGACCGATGAACGCCGGACTGATGATGGTACCGGTGGCCGCGGCCGGCATGATCTCCAAGCGGCTGGCGGTGAAGCTGGTCGAACGCTACGGCTATCGGCGCGTGCTGATGACCAACACCGTGCTGGTGGGCCTGGCCATGGCCAGCTTCATCCTGATGACGCCGGGCCAGCACCTGGGCTGGCGCCTGCTGCAGCTGGCCTTCTTCGGTGCGGTCAATTCGCTGCAGTTCACCGTGATGAACACCGTGACCCTGCGCGATCTGGATCGGGAGTTCGCCAGTTCGGGCAACAGTCTGCTGTCGATGGTGATGATGCTGGCTGCCGGCTTCGGCGCGGCGGCGGCGGGCAGCCTGCTGGCCGCCTTCGGCACGCACCTGGAGGGCCACGGCGCGACGGCGGCGTTGCACGCCACGTTCCTGTGCGTGGGCGCGATCACACTGACTTCGACGATGATCTTCTGGCAGTTGCCGGACACCAAGCCCGAACCCCGCCAGGTCGAACACGTCGCGGAGTAGCCTGCCGGACTGTGCCCGGCCTCAGCGCCCCAACACCTTGGCGATGGCCTCCACCAGCAGCTCGCCCGTGACCGGCTTGCGCAGGAAACCGCCGATCCCGGCCGCTTCCACCTGCTTCTGCAGGTCCGGGTCCGTGCGCGCGGTCACCGCCAGCAACGGCAGCGTGTACCCCTGGTTGCGCAGATGCTCGGCCAGCTCGAAGCCGCTGAGGCCCGGCAGGTCCAGGTCAAGCAGGGCCACATCGAAATCACTCCCGCTGATCTCGCGCAGCGCCGCCAACGCATGCCCGGCATGCACCACCTCATGGCCGCGCGCACTCAGAAGACCCTGCACGACATCGGCCACCGTCGCGTCATCCTCCACCAGCAGCACGCGCAGGGGGGGCATGTTCGCTACTGCATCCTCGCTCCGCGCGGCGCTGTCCGCATCGGCGTCGGCGTCCACTTCCAGCGGCAGGGGCAGCATCACTCCAAAGCAGGTTCCGCGCCCCAACTGGCTTTCGACCTGGATCCGGCCCTGCATCGCCTGCGCCAGCTCGCGGCAGATCGCCAGCCCCAGGCCACTGCCACCATACTGCGCCGCGGTACGTGCACCGTCAGCCTGCTCGAACCGGCGGAACAGGCGCAGCTGCTGTTCCTGGCTGATGCCCGGCCCGGTGTCACGCACTTCGAACTGGAGTGCACGCATCGCCTCATCGCACCGGGCATGCAGGGTGATGGTGCCACGGCTGGTGAACTTCACCGCGTTGGACAGCAGGTTGAGCAGGATCTGCCGCACCCGGATCGCATCGCCGGTGGCCTGCAGGCCGGGCGGCAAGCGATTGTCCAGGACGAAACGCAGTCCCTTCTGCGCGGCCAGCGGCCCCATCAGCGCGGCCAAGTCCTGCAGCAGGCAATGGAGCGCGAACGGCCGGGACTGCAGTTCCAGGCGCCCCGATTCGATCCGCGCCAGGTCCAGCGCATCGTTGACCAGATGCAGCAGATGCTCGCCCGCCTGGCGGATGGACTGGGTGTAGCCGCGCTGCTGAGGATCCAGCGGCGAGGACAACAGCAGCTCGCTCATGCCCATCACACCGGTCATCGGCGTGCGGATCTCATGGCCCAGATTGGCCAGGAAGCGCGTCTTGGCCGCCGAGGCCTGCTCGGCCAGTTCCTGCTTGTGCAACGCCAGCTGGTAGGCGTGGCGACGCTGCAAGCGGCGACGGTACAGCCATGCAAACCAACTGGTCAGCAGCAACGCGATCGACGTCAGCACCAGCAGGCCCGACAGGCTGCGCCACCACGGCGGCTGCACGCGGAACTCCAGGGTCTGCACCCGCGACCAGACGTGGTCGGCCGAGCGCGCCTGCACTTCCAGCCGATAGCTGCCCGGCGGCAGCCGCGAGAACAGGCGTTCACCGGCGGGCCCGACCTCGACCCAGTCCGGGTCATAGCCGGCCAGGCGGTAGCGATACGAATTGGAGGCCGAATCGGCGAAGGACAGCAGGCGCGCCACGATGCGCAGATCGCGGTCGCCGTCGGCGATCAGCAACGGTGCGTCGTGGGTCAGGTCCAGCACCTGCTCGTTGCGGCGCACCTCCACCCGCTCGATCACCAGCGGTGCGCGGCGCACCGAAGGCCGCACCTGTTCCGGATCGAACACCACCACGCCGGCCGGCGTGCCTGCCACCAGCCGTCCCGAAGACGTCGCGATCAAGGTATGCGCGCGGAACTCCTGGCTGGGCAGGCCATCGTGCACGCCATACAGGCGCACGCTCTGGCCGTCCGCGCCGACCCGCACCAGGCCGCGTGCGCTGGTGGCCCAGGCCACACCCTGCGCATCGACCACCAGACCGGTGGCGGAAACCGCCGGATATCCCTGTTCGGCACCAATGACCCCCTGCCGCTCCAGACGCCCCTGGCTCCATCGATAGCGCGACAACCGGCCGTCCTCGGACAGCCACACCTGGCCGTCGCTGCCGGTATACGCCGCGTACAGTGCCGTTGCCGGCGCGCCGGGCACCGGCTGGAAGCGCTGCTGCTCAGGCTGCCACTGCAGCAGCCCGCGGCTGCTGGCCAGCCACAGCTGGTTCTGCGGACCGCATACCAGATCCTGGTTCAGCTGGCCGGTCTGCAGTCCGTTCTGGCCATTGTCCAGTTCGAGCAGCAGCCGACCTTCCAGATCGCGCTGCTGCAGGCCGGCGGGCATCATCAACCACAGGCTGTTGCTGTCGCAGATCATCAGTGCGTCGACATCGCCCTCCATCGCGGCATCGGCAGGCGCGTCGCGTCCCCAGCGGCGCAGCTCGTCGCGTGCCGGGTCATAGCGCAGCAGCGCTCCGGACGAACCGATCCAGACCCGACCATGGCGGTCCTCGCGAACCGAGGTCAGCCAGTGGATGCCATTGACGCCGCGCCGGAACTGCTCGATCTGGCCGGTACGGGGATTGAAGCGATCCAGCGCGCCGTGGCTGCCGACCGTCCAGACACCTCCGTTGCTGGACGCACTGGTGCCGAGTACGTAGGCGTTGCGCAGTGACGATGCATCGTCCTCCAGACGCGAGAACACCGAGAACTGCCACCACCGTGGCAACAGATGCCAGAGACCGGCATTGGTGCTGGCCAGCCAGATGCCGCCCTCGCGATCCTCGTAGGCGCCGGTCCAGTTCGGCCGCACCTGGCCGCGCGCGATCGCGCTGTACAGCGGCACCGTCTGGTACTGGCCATCGACCCCGCGACCGAGTCCGCTGCGGGTGTCCAGCCAGTAGCCCCCCTGCTCATCGCGCAGCATCATGCCCAGCACCTCGTCGCCGGCCGGCACCGACCAGGGTTGCCGCTCGAAGCGACCATCCGGCCGGCGCACGAATGCGCCGGCCAGCGTACTGATCCACAGGCTGCCGTCAGGCTCGGCGGTCAAACCGTTGATCAGCTGGCCGGGCACCTGCTCGTCGCCGACCCGCTCGAAATCGCTGCCGGTCCAACGCGCCACGCCATGCTTGGTGCCCACCCACAGGCTGCCGTCGGGCAGCGTGGCCAGATAGGGCACCGCAGCGGCCGGCAGGCTGCGCGGATTGTTCGCCTCGGGCAGGAAGCGCTGCACCCGATCATTGCCATCCACCCGGTACAGCCCGCCTTCGTGGGTACCGAACCAGATCGAGCCATCGGGGGTGGCGGCCAGGCTCCAGATCGTATTGGTGCTCATCAGCGGCTGGCTGCTGCGGTCGAAGAACCGCAGCTGCCGGCGGTCGGCCGACATCCTTACCAGGCCGGCATTCTCGGTGCCGATCCACAAGCGGTTGCGGGTATCGACCAGTACGGTCCAGATGCGGTTGTCGCGCAGGCCATCCTCGGAGCGCCAGACCCGGTAGTTGCGGCCGTCGTATCGTGCCAGCCCGTCATTGGTGGCGATCCACAGGTAGCCGTAGCGGTCCTCCGCCATGCGGTTGACGGTGTTGGACGGCAGGCCATCGAACACCGTCACCTGCCGGGGCGTGGGCGGTACCGGCTGTGCGGCAGCTGGCGCCAGGCAGCACAGCAGAAGCATCAGCAGCATCGCCGCCCGCAGATACGCCACTGATCGCCTCCTCACGCGTTCCCAGATGGTGCCCGTCGTGCGGGCGTCGGCATGGTAAACCGAAAGTCGCGCCGTTCACGCCCGGCGCCGGCGCAATCAGCCCTCACCCTGGCGCTTGCTGCGAGCCTGCACGATGGCCGCCACCAGCATGTCGCCCGTGACCGGCTTGCGCAGGAAGCCGTCGAAACCGGCGGCCAGCACCTGCGCCTCCGCATAGGCATCGGACCGCGCGGTCACCGCCACCAGTGGCAGCTCATAGCCCATGGCGCGCAGCTGACGGGCGATCGCCGTTCCGTCCAGGGCCGGCAGATCCAGGTCGAGCAGACCGACATCGAACCCCTCGGTCGCGATCTCCGACAAGGCCCCCAGGCCGTGCAGCACGTGCACTACGTCGTGGCCACGACTGCGCAGCAGGCCGGCGATGACGTCCGCTACCGTGGGGTCATCTTCGACCAGCAGGATGCGCAGCGGCGGCAGCGGCGGTGGCGACGCCCTGTCGGAACCACTGTGGGCAGCCTGGCGGGTCCACGGCAGCGGCAGCTGCACGCGGAACCGTGCGCCCCTGCCCGGCTGGCTGTCGACATCGATGCGCCCACCCATCGCCACGGCCAGTTCCTGGCAGATCGCCAGGCCCAGCCCGCTGCCGCCATAGCGCGATGCTGTCCGCGGGCCATCGGCCTGCTCGAAGCGATGAAACAGACGCTGCTGCTGTTCGGCATTGATGCCGGGGCCGGTATCGAACACCTCGAAGCACACCCCGCCACCATCCTCCTGCAGCCGCACGCCCAGGCCGACCTGGCCGCGCTCGGTGAACTTGATGGCATTGCCGAGCAGGTTCAGCAGGATCTGGCGGATGCGCATTTCATCGCCACTGACGCTGATCGGGCCGGGCAAGGCATCCTCGCGTACAAAATCGAGCTGGCGCTGCTGCGCCATCGGCCGCATCAGCATCTGCACCTGGTCCAGCAGCGCGGCAAGATCGAACGGACGCAGGTCCAGCTCCAGTCGCCCGGCTTCGATCCGGGCCAGGTCCAGGGCATCGTTGACCAGACGCAGCAGATGGCTGCCCGCCTGCTGGATCGATCCGGCATAGCTGCGCTGTACCGGATCCAGTGATGTGGCCAGCAGCAGTTCGCTCATGCCCAGTACGCCGGTCATCGGCGTGCGCACCTCATGACCCAGCGTGGCCAGGAAGTGGCTCTTGGCCTGCGAGGCCTGCTCGGCGAGCTGCTGCTTGTGCACGGTCAGCTGCCACTGCTGGCGCCTTCTCAGACGGCTGCGGATCGCCCATGCCAGCACCAGCAGCAGCAACGAGCCCAGCAGCAGGTAGCCGAAGATCGCCATGCCGCTGCGCCACCAGGGCGGCAATACCTTCACCTGCAGTTGCTGCGACGGCGTCCACGGACCACTGTCGGTGGCCGCCTGTACTTCGATCACGTAGGCACCGGGCGCGAGGCGCGACAGCGTGCGCTGGCCGTCGCCACCCTGCTCCACCCAGTTCTGGTCATAGCCCTGCACCCGGAACCGATAGCGGTTGCCCTGCGGGTTGCCGTACGAGAGCAGCCGCGCGTCGATCTGCAGATCACGGTCATCCGGACCCAGCAGCAGCACCCCGGTGGTCGGCAGGGGTTGCCAGCCGCGCGCATCGTCGCGACGTACGCGCACCTGCGCGATCACCAGCGCGGAGGATGGCAGCGGGGTGTCGGCGGCATTGACGTCGAAACCGACCGCGCCGGTCTGGGTCACCGCGAGCACGCGGCCATCGGCGTTCACCGCAGGCGGCCGGCCGGTGAATTCGGCATCGGGCAGTCCGTCGCGCTCGGTGAACTGCCTCAGCCGCTTCGTTTTCGGATCCCAGCGCAGCAGACCGCGCGGCGTGGTGGCCCACAGGCGGCCATCGTCGGCCAAGGCCAGCCCACCCATGCTCAGGGGTGGCACGCCGGCGGCAGCATCGACGCGCTGCACCAGGCGCAGGCTCATGCCATCCCACTGGTAGCGCTCGAAGGCGCCCTGGCGGGCGAGCCACAGCTGCTGCGGATCGATCCACACCAGGTCGTAGATCGATCCCCGCGAGACGCCAGGAACCGCCTCGAAGCGCTCACCCTGCTGGCGCCAGAGGCCCATGTCACCCATCACCCAGGCCTGCCCGCGCGGATCGAATCGAATCTGTTCGATCGGCGCATCGCCCAGGCCGCGGAATCCCTCGACGGGGAAGCTGCGCAGCACCCGGCCATCGTCCAGACGCTGCTGCACGCCGACATTCATCACCGACACCCAGGCGGTGCCATCCGGCGCCTGCCGCATCAGGTCGATGCGCTGGCGCAGGTCGGAGCCGCCGTCGATGCGCCACTCCCGGGTTGCGCGGGTAGCCGGGTCATAGACGGTGATGCGCCCGGCGCGGCCCAGCCAGAGGCGGCCGTCCGGCCGCGGCAATACCGACCAGACCGCGCCACTGCCCAGCTCGCGATCACTGGCAAGCAGACTCAGCACGCCCTGCGCATCGATCCGGTACACGCCGTGTGCCGAACTCACGTAGTAATTCCGGCCATCGGTGGCCGCGCTGAGCAGGTACTGGCTGTCCAGCGGTTTGCCGTCGAGCTGGTTCCAGGTGGAGAAGCGGCGCCAGTCCGGCGGCAGATAGGCCAACCCCTGGCTCAGCAGGGCCACCCAGACCCCGCCTTCGTGGTCCTGCAGCAGATCGAGCACGCCGCTGTGGGCGGTCAGGAAGCCGCTGCCGCGATCGCCCTCCAGGCGCCACAGTGTCTGCGCATCACCGCGCAGCAGCCCATCTGAGGTACCTGCCCAGTAGCCTCCCTGCCGATCCGCCAGCACCAGTGCCGAGCGAAAGCGATCACTGCCGGACCAGCGTGGACGGCTGACGCGGTCCTGGGCATCGATGCGGAACAGGCCTTCGTTCTGGCTGCCGACCCAGATCGATCCATCGGGGTCGCGGCTGAGACGCAGCACGCTGACCCTGCCCAGCTCGCGCGGCGCGATGGCCTCGAAGCCGTTGCCGTTCCAGCGGGCGACACCGGCCTCGGTACCGACCCACAGGCGGCCCTGCGCGTCCACCAGGCTGCTGAAGATGGTGTTGCTGGGCAAGCCGTCGGGGCGCTGCGGATCATGCTGGAAGAAGCGCAGGCTGCCATCCTCGCCGAAGCGGCACACGCCATGGCCGCTGGTGCCGATCCACAGCGCATCGCCCGCGTAGGCCAGTGTCCAGAACTGGCTCTGGCATTCATTGTTCACCGCGGCGAAGCTGGAGAAACGCTCGCGATCCGCGTCCAGCCGGGCGATGCCCTTGCCGTTGATGCCGACCCACACCCGGTCCAGCGGATCCACCAGCAGGGTCTCGATCTCGTTGCCCGGCAGCGAACCCGGCCGCTCCGGTTCATGCTGCCAGACCCGCAGCGTCGTGCCGTCATAGCGGGCCAGCCCACCATCGGTGGCCGCCCAGATGTACCCCTGGCGGTCCTCGGCCAGGGCCACGACCATGCGCGACGGCAAGCCCTCGGCGGCGCCGAAGCGGCGCAGTCGTGGTGTCTCCCCAGCCATGTCCAGAGTCGCGGCCACCGTGGCGCTTGCCAACAGCAGCAGACCCGTTACTGCGATGCCTCGGCACCACAGACGCCAGCCACTCGTCATCCTGAACCCCCGATCCAGCCGCGATTGTCACACAGCCCAGGCTTCACGACTGCAACAGCCCGTTTCCAGTGGCACCGCCACCACGAACTGTTGCAGCCATGCACGCAGCGTTGTCAGGGGGCTGTGCGTATGATCGCAGCGTCCCCTCCCGGAGCCCGCCATCGATGCGACCCCGCCTGCTCCTGCTGCCGTTGCTGCTCGCCGCTGCGCCCGCCTGGGCACAGCTCGATACCTACCGGCTGGATCCGGTGCACACGCGGGTGCTGTTCATGATCGATCATGCCGGCTACTCGCAGGCCATGGGGACGGTATCGGGCAGTGAGGGCCACCTTCAGTTCGATCCCGACAACTGGCGCGAGGCAACCCTGCAGGTCGATGTGCCGGTCGCCCGGCTGGATCTGGGAGATGCCAAATGGAACCAGGCCACGCTGGCCCGCAGCCTGCTTGATGGCGAGCGGTTTCCCAGCGCCCGGTTCGTATCGTCGCGGGTCGAACCGATCGATGCCAACCACGCCCGTGTGTTCGGCACGCTGACCCTGCGCGGGGTCAGCCAGGAGGTCGCGCTGGATGTGACCCTCAATGCCATCAAACGCTATCCGTTGCCGCCGTTCCGCCGCACCGCCGGTTTTTCCGCCAGCACCACGTTGAGCCGTCGCGCGTTCGGCATCACCGCCTGGCCCGGGGTGATCGGCGACGCGGTACAGGTACGGATCGAGGCCGAGGCCTTCCTCGACCGCAGCGACAGGCCGGGAACTCCTGCCCCGGTTCCCCACTCCGACAGCAAGACGGCCCCCAAGGACCCCGCATGACCGCCAAGAACTCCCCTGCCGCCTGGGGCAGTGTCAGCCAGACCCTGCACTGGTTGATCGCACTACTGATCCTCGCCCTTGGCGTGGTCGGCCTGACCATGGGCGAACTGCCCAGGACGCCCAAATACTTCTGGGTCTACACCGCGCACAAGTCGATCGGCATCACCGTGCTGGCCCTGGTGCTGCTGCGCCTGGTCTGGCGCCTCTACGCCGGTGCGCCCAAGCCGGTGCCGGGTGTGCCCAGCTGGCAGGAGCGCATCGCCAGCGCTACCCACGTGCTGCTGTACGTGCTGATGTTCGCCATTCCGCTTTCGGGCTGGCTGTACGACTCTGCCAGCGGGCTGCGGCCCTTCCGCTGGTTCGGCCTGGTCGATGTGCCCAAGCTCAGCGGACCGGATCCGCAGGTCGTCGCCGTGTCGCATGCGATCCATGAGTACGGCTTCTGGCTGCTGATCGCTGTGGTGCTGGCCCATGCCGGCGCTGCCCTTTACCACCACCTGTTCCAGCGCGACGCGACGTTGAGCCGCATGCTGCCGCGTGGCTGGCTTGCCTCTCCCCAGAAGGACTGACCGATGAATCTGAAACTGACCACCCCGGCGGCCGTGGCCGCTGCCCTGGCCGGCATGCTGGCCACTGCCCCGGCGTTGGCCGCTGACTATGCACAGGCTCCCGGCGCGGGCTCGATCCTGGTATTTGCCAGCAAGTACGACGGCGAAGTGTTCACCGGCAGCTTCCCGGGCTTCGCCACCAAGCTCAGCTTCGATCCCGCCAATCCGGCGGCCGGCTCACTCGACGTCGTGATTCCGCTGGCCGGCGCCAGGAGCGGCAACAGCGATCGTGACTCGACGCTGCAGAGCGCGGACTTCTTCAATGTCGGCAAGTTCGCCACCGCGCGCTACACCGCGAAGGGCTTCCGCGCCATCGGCAATGACCAGTTCGCCGCCGATGGCACGCTCGAGCTGCGTGGTGTCAGCAAGCCGGTGACGCTCACCTTCACCTGGAAGCCGGGCACGCAGCCGGTGCTGACCGGCAAGGCCACCGTCAAGCGCCTGGACTTCAGCGTCGGCGCCGGCGATTGGGCCGACACCAAGACCATCCCCGACGAAACCGCGATCAGCACGATCGTGAAGTTCGACGCGAAGTAAGCCACGGGCCATGCCCGGCTCCACCTTGGAACGGTGATACAGGGTGGCGCCGGGCCATGCCCGGCGGCTTCACCCCGCAGCCAGCCAGGCCCGCACCCGCGCCGCATCGAAGGGCCAGTCCAGTTCGCGACCGCCCGCCTCGTCGCGCAGCACCGGTACCCGCGCGCCGTAGTGCGCCTCCAGCGCTGGATGGTCATCCAGGAACACCGATTCGAACTCGGGCGCGCGTGCCTTGGCCAGTTCGGCCAGGGCCATATCGCACAGGTGGCAGTCGTCACGCTGGAACAGGGTCAACACCGGCTTGCCTCGCTTGGCGGAAATGCTGCGCCGCAGCCATCGGAGGGCCCGGCAAGCCGCTAGAATAGCCGCTTGTCCGGTACCCGCAGTTTGGCATCCATGGCTGTCAGCACGTTCGACGTCTTCAAGATCGGCATTGGCCCGAGCTCTTCCCACACCGTCGGACCGATGAAGGCCGCCGAGCGGTTCATCCATCGCTGGCTGCTCGACCCCGGCCGCCTGCACGAGGTCGCACGCATCCGCGCCGACGTCTACGGTTCGCTGGCGCTGACCGGTCGCGGCCATGGCACCGACAAGGCGATCCTGCTTGGCCTGGAAGGCCAGCGCCCCAACCTGATCGATCCGGACATCATTCCGTCCACGCTGGATCGCATCCGCAGCAGCAAGCGCATCCAGCTGATGGGCCAGCATGAGATCGCCTTCGACGAGAAGCGCGACCTCGGCATGAACAAGCGGCAGAAGCTGCCGTACCACACCAACGGCATGCGCTTCACCGCGTACAACGCCGACGATGAAGTGATCGCCACGCGCGACTATTACTCCGTTGGCGGTGGCTTCGTGGTCAACCAGGACGACGCGGCCGATGACCGCATCGTGCCCGACGAAACCCCGCTGCCCTATCCGTTCAAGAGCGGCGACGAGCTGCTCGCGCAGACCGCGCGCAGCGGCCTGAGCATCGCGCAGCTGATGTTCGAGAACGAGAAGTGCTGGCGCAGCGAGGACGAGATCCGCGCCCAGCTGCGCGAGATCTGGAGCGCGATGCAGTCGTGCGTGACGCGCGGCATCCGCGAGGAAGGCGTGCTGCCGGGCGGCCTGAAGGTCGGCCGTCGCGCGCCGGCGCTGTACCGCGAGCTGTCGTCGAAGCCGGAAGCGGCGATGCGCGATCCGCTGACCACGCTGGACTGGGTCAATCTGTACGCGCTGGCCGTGAACGAGGAAAACGCCGCCGGTGGCCGCGTGGTGACCGCGCCGACCAACGGTGCGGCCGGCGTGCTGCCCGCGGTGCTGCATTACTTCGACCGGTTCTGCCCGGGCGCGAACGAGCAGCGCGTGTTCGACTTCCTGCTGACCTCGGCGGCGATCGGCATCCTCTACAAGGAGAATGCTTCGATTTCCGGTGCCGAAGTAGGCTGCCAGGGCGAAGTGGGCGTGGCCTGCTCGATGGCGGCCGGCGGCCTGGTTGCGGCGCTGGGTGGCAATCCAAGCCAGATCGAGAATGCCGCGGAAATCGGCATGGAACACAACCTCGGCCTGACCTGCGACCCGATCGGTGGGCTGGTGCAGATTCCCTGCATCGAGCGGAACGCGATGGGCGCGGTGAAGGCGATCAACGCCTCGCGCATGGCGATGCGCGGCGATGGCAAGCACAAGGTGTCGCTGGACAAGGTCATCAAGACCATGCGCGACACCGGCCGCGACATGCAGGACAAGTACAAGGAAACCAGCCGCGGCGGCCTCGCGGTGAATGTCATCGAGTGCTGATGACGGGCATCTGGCGGACGACACCGTCACCGCATTCCGGTTAGGCTCGGGCGTCCCCTGTCACGGAATGTCCCATGCGCGTGATCGCCGCCCTGCTGCTGGCCTCCCTGCCCCTCACCGCCGCTGCCGCACCGGCCTATGGGCCACGGCTGGAGGGCTTCGACTACGGCCATCCGGTACAGACCTTCACCCTGGAATCGCAGCAGCAACCGCTGCAGATGGCCTATCTGGATATCGCGCCGACGACCGCGCCGATCGGCGTGGTGGTGCTCCTGCATGGCAAGAATTTCTGCGCGGCGACCTGGAAGGAAACCATCCCTCCCCTGCTCGCCGCCGGCTACCGCGTGATCGCACCTGACCAGGTCGGCTTCTGCAAATCCAGCAAGCCCGAGCGCTACCAGTATTCATTCGGCCAGCTCGCCGCCAACACCCATGCACTGCTGCAGCAGCTGCAGCTCGGCGGCCTGCCCGTGCACCTGGTCGGCCATTCGATGGGGGGCATGCTGGCGGTGCGCTATGCACTGACCTATCCGCAGGACCTGCGCAGCCTGTCGCTGGTCAATCCGATCGGCCTGGAGGACTGGAAGGCGCTGGGCGTGCCGTGGCGAAGCGTCGATGCCTGGTATGCCGGCGAGCTGAAAACCAGTTACGAGAGCATCCGCCGCTACCAGCTGGACGTGTACTACGACGGCACCTGGAAGCCTGCCTATGAAACCTGGGCACGCATGCAAGCGGGCATGTACGAGGGCGACGGCAGGCAGGCGGTGGCCTGGAGCCAGGCACTTGCCTCGGACATGGTGTTCAACCAGCCGGTGGTGTACGAGCTGAAGAATCTGAAGGTGCCGACCGCGCTGTTCATCGGCCAGAAGGACCGCACCGCGATCGGTCGTGACCTGGCACCGGCAGAAGTGAAGGCACGGTTGGGCAACTATCCGGCGCTGGGCAAATCGGCCGCTGCGGCGATTGCCGGCGCGACGCTTGTCGAATTCGCCGAACTGGGCCATTCGCCGCAGGTACAGGACCCCAGGCAGTTCAATGCCGCGCTGCTGAAGGTGTTGAAAGGGCGCTGAAACTGCGTATCCGCCCGGGGTAGGCCCGCCGGCCCGCGGCCGCGCCCCCAGAGGGGGGGGACCCCCGGCGCCGCCCCCCGGCCGCCCCGCGCGGGGAAGCCAGCCCCCCGCC
>NZ_JBRRES010000034.1:0-46910 GCF_056760395.1 Stenotrophomonas sp. STEN009
GGCATTCCGTGGGATGGCGGGGTGGGTCCGGTTGCGGGGGACGCCGTGAATCCGTCCATGGAGGCTCGGTCGCCGCATCCTTGCGGCTTACGCCCCCGCAACCGGCCCCACCCCGCCTTCGACATATTTTCGGGATCTGTCGGAATGGCTCTTGGGGTCAGATCCGTTTTCCTGCGGAAAACGGATCTGACCCCAGATTGATTTCGATATCGGACAGAGATTCATCCACGCATGGCGTGGATCTGACAGACACCGGGAATCCGCCATCCCACGGAATGCCCGCATTTGACGTCGACGTTGACTCCGCAGGTGCAGGGCTGCAAGCCCTGCCGAAAAACCCTTAGCGCACCTGTTCCTGCTTGCGCACGATCGCCATCGCGATCTCCAGCGACTGCTCGTAGTTCAGCCGCGGATCGACCGTGGAACGATACGCGCGCTCAAGATCACGCTCGGTGAGCTCGCGCGCGCCACCGGTGCATTCGGTCACGTCCTCGCCGGTCAGCTCCAGGTGCACGCCGCCCAGGCGCGTACCTGCCGCGGCGTGCAGATCGAACGACAACTCCACCTCGCGGCGCACGTTGTCAAAGCGGCGCGTCTTGAACCCATTGGCGGTGCTCTCGGTGTTGCCGTGCATGGCATCGCACACCCACAGCACGCGGCGGCCGTCGCGCTTGACCGCTTCCAGCAGCGACGGCAGCTTTTCGGCTATCTGCGTCGCGCCCATGCGGTGAATGAAGGTCAGGCGCCCGGGCTCGTCGTCCGGATTGAGTACATCGATCAGGCGCAGCAGCTGGTCCGGCGAAACCGACGGCCCAACCTTGATCGCGATCGGATTGCGCACGCCCCGCAGGTACTCCACGTGCGCGCCGTCGAGCGCAGCCGTGCGCATGCCGATCCAGGGATAGTGCGTGCTCAGGTTCAACCAGCCCTGCTGGCGCGGCACCTGCCGGGTCAGCGCCTGCTCGTAGGGCAGCAGCAGGGCTTCGTGCGATGTGTAGAAGTCGATGCGGTTGAGGTTGTGCACCCGGGCACCGGCCAGGGTTTCCATGAAGTGCACGGCATCGCCGATCGATGCCACCATCTTCTGGTACTCGGCGGCGAGCGGCGAATGCCGCACCCAGTCCAGGTTCCAGTACTCGGGGTGGTGCAGGTCGGCGAAGCCGCCATCGATCAGCGCCCGCACGAAGTTCATCGTCATCGCCGAATGCGCGTGGGCCTGCAGCATCCGCTTCGGGTCGGGCAGGCGCGCGGCTTCGGTGAAGGCCGGCGCATTGATCACATCGCCCCGGTAGCTGGGCAGCGTCACCCCATCACGGGTCTCGGTATCAGCCGAGCGTGGCTTGGCGTACTGGCCGGCGAAGCGGCCGACGCGGATCACCGGCTGGCGCAGGCCATGCACCAGTACCAGGCTCATCTGCAGCAGCACCTTCAGCCGATTGGAGATGGTGCCGGACTCACAGTCGCTGAAGTTCTCGGCGCAATCGCCGCCCTGCAGCAGGAAGCGCTTGCCCTCCTGCGCCTCCGCCAGCTGCTGCTTCAGCGCCAGGATCTCCCACGAGGTCACCAGAGGGGGTAGCCGCTTCAGCTCATGCAGGGCAGCATCCAGCGCCACCGGGTCGGGATAGGTCGGCATCTGCAGTGCGGTCTTGCCGCGCCAGCTCTCCGGCGACCAGGCAGCACCCGCAGCGGTTGCGGCAGGAACGGGAACCGGTGAAACGGCGGACAGGCTCATTGCAGACTTCCGGGGTGGGGGACGGTCATGGTCGCAGAGCCGGCCGCCGCCGCAAAGGGCCAGCCCTTCCGGCCCGATGCCTGAACGCCAGGGAAAGCACGCGCCGAGCAGCCACAGACCGCATGGTCGGCGGCGCCGCCAGAGGCGCATGATCTGTTACGGAGTAACACTCACCGTCATGGACCGGCCCCCTCCACGCCCCAGGCCCTGCTCTCTCCCATGAAGCCCTCACGCCTCGCTACCAGCATCACCTTCGCCCTGGCCCTGGCCAGCACGCCCCCCCTTGCCGCGGCCGCGGATGACGCCGGGCCCGCAGTGAAAAACCTGGATGCGGTCACCGTCAGCGCCCACCTCGACCAGGCCCGCAACGCGCTGTCGCCGGACATCGGCAGCAGCCAGTACCAGATCACCGCAGAGGACATCCAGAAGCAGCCGCTCGGCGCCTCCGCCGCACTCAGCCAGGTGCTGCTGCAGGCCCCGGGCGTGGTCCAGGATTCCTACGGCGGTGTCCATGTGCGTGGTGATCACGCCAACCTGCAGTACCGCATCAACGGCGTGCTGCTGCCCGAATCGATCTCCGGCTTCGGCCAGACCCTGGATGCGCGCACCATCAGGAGCATCCGGCTGATGGATGGCGCACTGCCGGCGCAGTTCGGCGAACGCACCGCCGCAGTGGTGGACATCACCACCCGCAGTGGCGCCGAACTGGGCAACGGCGGCAGCGCCGGACTGACTGCCGGGTCGTTCGGCAAGGTCAATCCCAACGCCTCCTGGTGGGGCAACCAGGGACGCTGGAGCTGGTTCCTGACCGGCAACTACGACCAGAACGAGGTCGGCCTGGAGAACCCGACCAACTCGCGCCGGCCGCTGCACGACGACACCCACCAGGGCAAGGCGTTCGCCGACCTCACCTATCTGCTGGACGAGAACACGCGCGTGAGCGTGTTCGCCGGCGTTGCCAACAACCGCTTCCAGATTCCGGTGAACCCGGGCCAGACACCGCAGTTCGGCTACCTCGATACCTCCACGTTCGACTCCAGCCAGCTGGATGAGACCCAGCGCGAGACCACGCGCTTCGGCATGCTGGTGCTGCAGGGGACGCTGGGCGCCAGCGCGTACCAGCTGTCGGCCGGCCAACGCTACAGCGATGTCGGGTTCAATCCCGATGTCGCGGGCGATCTGGTGTTCAGCGGTGTTGCTTCACAGGTCCAGCGCAGCAACCGCGCCAACACCGTGCAGGCCGACATTTCCACCCCGCTGGGCAGCGATCACACGCTGCGCTATGGCCTGTACGGCAATCATGAGACCGCGCGGGCCCACAGCAGCAGTTGGGTGTTCCCGGTTGACGACGCCGGCCAGCAGGCCAGCACCACGCCCCTGCTGATTCCCGACCGCAGTGCTTTCCACGCCAGCACGCTGGCGCTCTACGTGCAGGACGAGTGGAAGATCGGAGACAACTGGACGGTCAACTATGGTCTGCGCGGCGACCGCTACACGGCCTTCGGGCGGACCGAAGGCCAGCTCAGCCCGCGCCTGGGCGTGGTCTGGAATGCCGGCGACAGCACCACCCTGCACGCAGGCTATGCGCGCTACTTCACACCACCGGCCAGCGAGCTGATCGCCTCCGACGACATCGCGCTGTACGACGGCACCAGCAACCAGCAGCCCAGTGATGGCAACGCCACGCCACTGGCCGAGCGCAGTGACTACTACGACCTCGGCATCTCGCAGCAGATCGGCGAGCACCTGACACTCGGCGTGGATGCGTATGACCGGCGTGTCGCCCGCCTGCAGGATGAAGGCCAGTTCGGCGCCGCCTACCTCTATTCAACGTTCAACTATCGTCGCGGCCACATCCGCGGCCTGGAGTTCAGCGCCGACTATAGCGACGGACCGTTCAGCGCTTACTTCAACGCTGCATACAACAAGGCGATCGGCACCCAGGTGATCACCGGCCAGTACAACCTCGACCCGGACGCCCTGGCCTACGTGGCCGACCATTGGATCCACCTGGACCACGACCAGAAGCTGACCTCGTCGGGCGGTGTCAGCTATGCCTTCGCCGGACACAACCGGATCGGTGCCAACTACGTGTTCGGCAGTGGCCTGCGCTCGGACACCGAAAGCGTACCCAATGGGGGCGAGCTGCCGTCCTACCTGCAGGTGAACCTCAGTGCTGGCCACGATTTCAACCCCGACAGCGGCCATCCGCTGCATGCACAGCTGGCGTTGGTCAACGCGCTGGATCGCAGCTATCAGCTGCGCGATGGCGGCGGCGTAGGCGTGTTCGCCCCCCAGTGGGGGCCGCGACGCGGCGCCTATCTCAGCCTGCAACAGGATTTCTGATCGATGTCGCTGCCCCCGGCAGAGCCGAGCCCATGCCCGGCTCTGCTGGGGCGCGTCAGTTACTCAGCGCCTGACCCTGCGCAGCGGCACCAGCAGTGCCCACAGCCCCAGCAGCACGAACCACACGCCCGACCACATCGGCATGGTCAGTCCGAGGAAGGTCCAGTCGATGTTGCCGCAGTTGCCGGTACCGGTCAGCACCGTGCGGAACACCTCGAACGGGCCCATGGTCTCGCGCAGGAAGCTCAGCGGCGGACCACAGGTGGCACCCATTTCCGGCGGCAGCATCTGCACGTAGACATGGCGCGCGGCGATGCCGACGCCGACGGCTGCCGCAATGAAGGCAAGGATGCCGTACGTCACCCGTCCCGGCCGGTTCGACGGGCCGTGCAGTGCGCCCAGCAGGAACAGCAGGCCGAGCGCGGCAAAGGCCAGCCGCTGGAAGATACACAGCGGGCACGGCTCCAGCCCCATCTTCAGCTGCAGGAAAATCGCATAGCCCAGCAGGCCCACGCAGATCAGGAAGCCCAGCAGGAACTGGGCGCGGAAGGGCCAGCGCAGAGGATTCATCGTGAATGCTCGAATGGATCAGGCGCCAAGCGTAACCGACCGCGCCTGCCATTCGAACCGCTGCCGGTGACGCTCGTCGGAACGGTGCGGGCCACTTCCCTTCGCAGGTAGCGCCGGGCCATGCCCGGCGAGTGCAGCGGAAACGTAAACGCCGGGCATCGCCCGGCGCTACCAGAACGCAAAAGCCCGGCAGATGCCGGGCTTTCACTGTGTCGCGTTGGAGCGGTCCGATTACTCGGCCACTTCCTCGGCCACGGCCGGACGGTCGACCAGCTCGACGTAGGCCATCGGAGCATTGTCGCCGGCGCGGAAGCCGCACTTCAGCAGACGCAGGTAGCCGCCCGGACGGTTCGCGTAGCGCGGGCCCAGGATGGTGAACAGGTTGCCCACGGCTTCGTTGTCACGCAGGCGGGCAAAGGCCAGACGGCGGTTGGCAACGGAATCGACCTTGGCCAGGGTGATCAGCGGCTCGGCGACGCGGCGCAGTTCCTTGGCCTTCGGCAGGGTGGTCTTGATCAGCTCGTGCTTGAACAGCGAGGCGGCCATGTTCTTGAACATCGCTTCGCGATGGGCGCTGGTACGGCTGAACTTACGGCCAGACTTCTGGTGACGCATGGTGATGTTCCTTGATTAATGATGTGGCTGTGTGGATCGTTGTCGCCATCCTGGCGTTGCTGCACGGACTGCGGATGGTCCTGGCCGCCCGTCCTGGACGACCTGCCCGCGAACCTGCGGTTCGTCATGGCATCTTGCGGTGAAGGCTCCACCGCTGACGGTGGAGCCTCCGGGTACAGCAGGAGGCTTTATCAGCCCAGCATGCCGTGGCTGGCGACGCCGGCCGGCGGCCAGTTCTCCAGCTTCATGCCAAGCGACAGGCCACGCTGGGCCAGCACTTCCTTGATCTCGGTGAGCGACTTCTTGCCCAGGTTCGGGGTCTTCAGCAGCTCCACTTCGGTCTTCTGGATCAGATCGCCGATGTAGTAGATGCTTTCAGCCTTCAGGCAGTTGGCCGAACGCACGGTCAGCTCCAGATCGTCGATCGGGCGCAGCAGCACCGGATCCACGCCGTTGTTGGCCGGCTTGGCCGCACCGCGGTCGCGGTGGGTGAAGTCACCGAACACCGACAGCTGGTCGCTGAGGATGTCGGCGGCGGTGCGCACGGCTTCCTCGGCATCGATGGTGCCGTTGGTCTCGATATCGATGACCAGCTTGTCCAGGTCGGTACGCTGTTCGACGCGGGCCGCTTCCACGGCATAGGCGACGCGGCGGACCGGCGAGAACGAGGCATCCAGGACCAGGCGGCCGATGGCACGGGTTTCTTCGTCCGGACGACGACGCGCAGCAGCCGGCTGGTAGCCGAAACCACGCTCGATCTTCAGACGCATGTTCACTGCCGTATCCTTGGTCAGGTGGCAGATCACATGGTCGCCGTTCAGGATCTCCACATTGTGGTCGACCTTGATATCGGCAGCGGTGACAACGCCCGGGCCCTGCTTGGACAGGGACAGGGTGGCGCTGTCGCCGGAGTGCATACGGATGGCCACGTCCTTCAGGTTCAGCAGGACTTCGAGCACGTCCTCCTGCAGACCTTCGACCGTGGTGTACTCATGCAACACGCCGTCGATTTCGACTTCCGTGATGGCGAAGCCCGGGATGGACGACAGCAGCACGCGACGCAGGGCGTTGCCCAGCGTATGCCCGTAACCCCGCTCCAAAGGTTCGATAACGACCTTTGCACGGGTGTCGGTAAGGCGTTCGATCTGCGGACCGCGAGGACGCAGAACCTGGTTGGCGGTAACCGTCATGTTGCGGGTTCTCCTAGTGAACCCCCGGCCGTCGCCGGGGGCTCTCCAATGTGAATTACTTCGAATACAGCTCGACGATCAGCGCTTCGTTGATGTCCGCAGGCAGATCCGAACGATCCGGAACCGCCTTGAAGATGCCGGTGAACTTGCCGGAATCCACTTCAACCCACGACGGGCTCAGGTCATGCTGTGCGGCGACGGTCAGGGCTTCCTGGACGCGCAGCTGCTTGGCAGCCTTCTCGGACAGCGCGATGGCATCGCCAGCCTTGACCTGGTACGAAGCCAGGTTGACCGACTTGCCATTCACGGTGACGCCGCGGTGCGACACCAGCTGGCGGGCAGCCGGACGGGTCACGGCGAAGCCCATGCGGTAGACGACGTTGTCCAGGCGGGTTTCCAGCAGCTGCAGCAGGTTCTCGCCGGTGTTGCCCTTCTTGGTCGAGGCCTTCTTGTAGTAGTTGCGGAACTGACGCTCCAGCAGGCCGTAGATACGCTTGACCTTCTGCTTTTCACGCAGCTGGGTGGCGTAGTCGGACAGCTTGCCCTTGCGGGCAGTGGCGCCGTGCTGGCCGGGCTTCTGCTCCAGCTTGCACTTGGAGTCCAGCGCACGCGCCGGGCTCTTCAGGGACAGGTCGGCGCCTTCGCGGCGGGCGAGCTTACAGGTAGGACCGATATAACGAGCCATTTCTTATCGCTCCCTTTAGACGCGACGCTTCTTCGGCGGACGGCACCCGTTGTGCGGGATGGGCGTCACGTCGATGATGTTGGTGATCTTGTAGCCGACGTTGTTCAACGAACGCACGGCCGACTCACGGCCCGGACCCGGGCCCTTGATGCGGACTTCCAGCGACTTCACGCCGTAGTCCAGCGCAGCACGACCGGCCTTCTCGGCAGCCACCTGGGCAGCGAACGGGGTCGACTTGCGCGAACCGCGGAAGCCAGCGCCACCGGAGGTCGCCCACGACAGAGCATTGCCCTGGCGGTCGGTGATGGTGACGATGGTGTTGTTGAACGAAGCGTGGACGTGGGCAACGCCGTCAGTGACGACGCGCTTGATCTTCTTCTTGGTCTTAGCAGCGGGCTTAGCCATTTCTCAGTCCCTTACTTCTTGATCGCCTTGCGCGGACCCTTGCGGGTGCGGGCGTTGGTACGGGTGCGCTGGCCACGCAGCGGGAGGCCACGACGGTGACGCAGGCCGCGGTAGCAGCCCAGGTCCATCAGGCGCTTGATCGCGATGCCGATCTCACGGCGCAGATCGCCTTCCACGATGTACTTGCCGACTTCGGCGCGCAGGCGCTCGATTTCCGGCTCCGACAGATCGCGGATCTTGGTGGTCGAAGCGACGCCTGCGACTTCGCAGACCTTCTTCGAACGGGTACGGCCGATGCCGTAAATGCTTTGCAACCCGACCCAGACATGCTTCTGGGCTGGCAGGTTGACGCCTGCAATACGCGCCATGACGCGGTTCTCCAGCTGAGTGATGGCCGACAGCGCGCCTCGGGCACGCCAATCCGGCAGGATGGATCAAAAAAGTGAACTAGCGATACTAACAAGGTTCCGGTTTACATGGAAGCCCGTGAAACCAGAGGTTTCATGAACCCGGCCTGGGGAGTGTGCCCAGGCTCCGGCGCCGGATGGGGTTGATCCCGGGAGGTCTCCCGGGGCCGCCCGCGCTACTCCTGCGCGGGACCACCTCATCACACCCCCACCCGGAACCGCTGCGGGGGCCGCCCTTCGTTTGTGTGGCCGGAGTCCGCGAAGCGGAGGGACCATCACGTCAGGAAGACGAAAGTATAACAGGCGAATCAGCCGCGGGCAAAACCGCCGCGGTTGCCACCCTTCAGGTTGGCCTTCTTCAGCAGGCTCTCGTACTGGTGGGACATCAGGTGCGCCTGCACCTGGGCGATGAAGTCCATCACCACCACCACCACGATCAGCAGCGAGGTACCGCCAAAGTAGAACGAGGCGTTCAGCTGCGTGCGCATCAGTTCCGGCAGCAGGCAGACGATCACCAGGTAGGCCGAGCCGGCTGCGGTCAGGCGGGTCAGCACGCCGTCGATGTAGTCGGCGGTGGCCTTGCCCGGACGGATGCCCGGAATCAGCGCGCCCGACTTCTTCAGGTTGTCGGCGGTTTCCTGCGAGTTGAACACCAGCGCGGTATAGAAGAACGCGAAACCGGTGATCAGCGCAGCGAACACGATCATGTGCAGCGGCTCGCCCGGACCCAGCGCGTTGGCGACCTTCTGCAGGACCTGGCCGAAGCTGCTCTGGTTGGCCGCCTGGCCGGACCACATGGCCAGGGTGGCCGGGAACGCCAGCAGGCTCGAGGCGAAGATCGCCGGGATGACGCCGGCCATGTTGAGCTTCAGCGGCAGGAACGAGGTCTGGTTCATGTACGCATTGCGACCGCCCTGGCGGCGCGCGTAATTGACCGTGATCCGGCGCTGGCCGCGCTCGACGAACACCACGAAGAAGGTGAAGGCGAGTACGACGATGGCGATCAGCAGCAGCTGGATAAACTGGATGTTGCCGTCGCGGTAGGCATCGAAGGTATGGATGACCGCGCCCGGCAGGCCCGCCACGATACCGGCGAAGATGATCAGCGACACGCCGTTGCCGATGCCGCGCTCGGTGACCTGCTCACCGACCCACATCAGGAACATGGTGCCGGCGGTCAGTGCGACCACGGCAGTGAGCACAAAGCCCATGCCCGGCGCGTACACGACCGGAGCGCCCGACGGCGAGACCTGGCCCTGCAGGGCCAGAGCGATCGAACCGCCCTGCACGACTGCCAGCAGCACGGCGCCGATGCGCGAATACTGGGTGATCTTGCGGCGACCGGACTCACCTTCCTTCTGCATCGCCTTCAGGGCGGGGAAGATGTGCACGGCCAGCTGCATCACGATCGATGCCGAGATGTACGGCATCACGTTCAGCGCGAAGATGCTGAAACGGTGCAGGGCGCCGCCCGAGAACATGTTGAACATGTCCACGATGCCGCCGCCCTGCTGTTGCATCATGGCAAGCATGGCATCGGGATTGACGCCCGGCACCGGCACGTAGCAGCCGATGCGATAGACGATCAAAGCCCCGACGACGAACAGCAAACGTTGGCGAAGTTCAGTGAACTTGCCCATTCCGCCCGCGAGGTTACCGATGCCAGCTTGCGCCATGATTTTCTTACTCCGTTACGCTGCCGCCGGCAGCTTCGATCGCAGCCTTGGCACCGGCCGTGGCAGCAACACCCTTCAGGGTGAACGCCTTGGTCACTTCGCCCTTGACGACGACCTTGGCCTTCTTGGCAGTGCTCGGGACCAGCTTGGCGGCACGCAGGGCGGCGAAGTCGATCTCGCCGGCCGGCAGCTTGTCCAGCTGGTACAGCAGCACTTCAGCGGTGTCCTTGGCGATCGGCGAACGGAAGCCGATCTTCGGCAGACGACGCTGCATGGGGGTCTGGCCGCCTTCGAAGCCGGCCTTGATCTTGCCGCCACCCTTGCGGGCGAACGAACCCTTGTGGCCGCGGCCGGCAGTCTTGCCCAGGCCCGAGCCGATACCGCGACCGACGCGGGTGCGCTCGGTACGGGCGCCCGGTGCCGGGCTCAGTTCATTGAGACGCAGAGTCATGATCGATTACTCCTCAACCTTGACGAGGTAGTGAACGGTATTGATCAGGCCGCGAACCTGCGGGCTGTCCTTCAGTTCACGCACATCGTTGAGCTTGTTCAGACCCAGGGCACGCACCGACAGGCGGTGACGCGACTGAGCACCACGCAGGCCGCGCACCAGGCGCACCTTCACAGTCTTGTTGGACTCATTAGCCATGGTTGAGTTCCTCCACCTTCTTGCCGCGCTTGGCCGCGATGCGGGCCGGCGACTGCGCTGCAGACAGGCCCTTCACGGTGGCACGCACCAGGTTGATCGGGTTGCGCGAACCGGTGGCCTTGGCCAGCACGTTCTTCACGCCAACCGCTTCCAGGACGGCGCGCATGGCACCGCCGGCGATGACGCCGGTACCTTCCGAAGCCGGCTGCATGAACACGCGGGCTGCGCCATGACCATCCTTGATGGTGTGCCACAGGGTGCCGTTGTTCAGGTCAACGCTGACCAGGTTCTTGCGGGCCTGTTCCATCGACTTCTGGATGGCGACCGGCACTTCGCGGGCCTTGCCATAACCGAAACCGACCTTGCCTTCGCCGTCGCCGACCACGGTCAGGGCGGTGAAGGTGAACTGGCGACCACCCTTGACGGTCTTGCTGACGCGGTTGACCGCGACCAGCTTTTCGATCATGCCGTCGTCGATCTTCTCTTCGCGGTTACGGTCGCGATCGCGACCCCGCTGCTGACGCTCTTCTGCCATGTTGATTCCTTGGTTGTTGGGTATGTACGGCTCAGGGCCGCTTATGGTTGTGGAATGACGCGTCGTTCCGGTGGGCCACTACAGAAGAATGGCGCCGTCCAGCCTCGCTCAGGCTGGCGAGCAGGCGGACCGGGGGCCATCGGCCCCCTGCCCAGATCCCTTAGAACTGCAGGCCGGCTTCGCGGGCAGCCTCTGCCAGGGCCTTGATACGGCCGTGGTAACGGTAACCCGAACGATCGAAGGCAACCTTCTCGACGCCGGCGGCCTTGGCACGCTCAGCGACGATGCGGCCAACCTTGGCGGCGGCATCGACATTCTTGCCGCTCTTCAGGCCTTCCTTGACGTCGGTCTGGGTGGTGTTGGCGGCAGCCAGCACCTTGGAACCGTCGGCGGTGAAGACCTGGGCATACAGGTGCTGGCCGGTGCGCAGCACCGACAGGCGGGCGACGCCGAGCTCACGGATGTGGGCGCGGGTCGACTTGGCGCGACGCAGGCGGGCGATGTTCTTGTTCATGATGTTTTTCCTATGAAAGCGGAAGCGCCTATTAGGCCTTCTTGGCTTCCTTACGGATGATGACTTCGTCGGAGTACTTCACGCCCTTGCCCTTGTACGGCTCCGGCTTGCGGAACGCACGGATCTTGGCGGCAACTTCACCGACGGCCTGCTTGTCCGCGCCCTGGACCAGGATCTCGGTCTGGGTCGGGGTGGACAGCGTGATGCCTTCCGGCGCCACGAACACGACCGGGTGCGAGAAGCCCAGCGACAGGCTCAGGTCCTTGCCCTGCATGGCAGCGCGGTAACCCACGCCGACCAGCTCCAGCTTGCGCTCGAAGCCTTCGGACACGCCCTTGACCATGTTGGCCAGGATCGCACGCACGGTACCGGTCAGTGCGACCAGTTCGACGTTCTCGGTGCTCAGGGTGGCAACGCCGTTATCGACGTTGATGGCAATACCGGCCGGCTTGGCCAGCGACAGGGTGCCCTTCGGGCCCTTGGCGGTGACGCTTTCCGACTGGACGTTCAGTTCAACCTTACCCAGGTCGATCGGCTTCTTGGCTACGCGGGACATAGTTCTACTCCTTTCGCCTTAGGCCACGAAGCACAGGACTTCGCCGCCGACGCCCAGCTGGCGCGCCTGCGCATCAGTCATGATGCCCTTGGAGGTGGAAATGATGGAGATGCCCAGGCCGTTCATGACCTTCGGCAGCTCGCTCTTGCCGCGGTACTGGCGCAGGCCCGAACGCGAGAAGCGCTTCAGGGTCGCGATGACCGGCTTGCCTTCGAAATACTTCAGCACGATTTCCAGCTCGGCCTTGTTGTTCTCCAGCTGGGTAACGCGCAGGTCGGTGATGTAACCCTCGTCCTTCAGGACCTGGGCGATCGCAACCTTGATCTTGGACGACGGGGCTTTCACCGTCTGCTTGCCAACCGCGGCCGCATTCTTGATGCGGACCAGCAGGTCGGCGATGGGATCAGTCATGCTCATATGAGTACCTTTGAGTGCACCGATATCCGCTTTCGCGAAAATCTGTTGTCTCCTGGAAACGGGCCAGGTCCCTTGATGCAGCGGACCTGTGGCCCGCCCTACAACCCCGTCTGCACAGGGCAAGACGCGGGAGTATACGCCAAAAGAGCCCGACTTGCGTCGGGCTCTTCGGGTTTTTTGCGAAAGGGAGGCTGAATGCCTCCCCTCCCCGGTTCAGGCCCCCCCGGAGGGGCGCCTGATCGCAGGACCGGCTGGGATTACCAGCTGGCCTTGCGCAGACCCGGGACGTCGCCACGCATGGTGGCTTCACGCAGCTTGTTGCGGCCCAGGCCGAACTTGCTGTAGACGCCACGCGGACGGCCGGACAGTTCGCAGCGGTTGCGCTGGCGGCTCGGCGACGAATCGCGCGGCAGCTTGGCCAGCTTGGCAGCAGCTTCGATCTTCTCGTCGTAGCTCGCGTCCACCGAGGACACGATCTTCTTCAGAGCAGCACGCTTCTCAGCGTACTTCTTGGCCAGCTTTTCCCGCTTGATGTCGCGGTTGACCATGGAGGTCTTTGCCATTTCGGTTTCCTCGACGGATCAGTTACGGAACGGGAACTTGAACGCTGCCAGCAGCGCCTTCGCTTCCGCGTCGGTCTTCGCAGTGGTGGTGATGGCGATATCCATACCGCGGATCGCGTCGACAGCGTCGAAGTCGATTTCCGGGAAGATGATCTGTTCCTTCACACCCATGTTGAAGTTGCCGCGACCGTCGAAGGAACGACCAGAGACACCACGGAAGTCGCGCACGCGCGGCAGCGAGATGTTGATCAGGCGATCCAGGAACTCGTACATCTTGTGGCGACGCAGCGTGGTCTTGCAGCCGATCGGCCAACCATCACGGATCTTGAACGACGCAACCGAAATACGCGACTTGGTGACAACCGGCTTCTGGCCGGAAATCTTGGTCATGTCGCCGACGGCGTTTTCCAGGATCTTCTTGTTGGTGGCCGCTTCGCCGACACCCATGTTCAGGGTGACCTTGACGAGCTTCGGCACTTCCATCGGATTGGTGTAGCCGAACTGCTTCATCAGCGCCGGCACCACTTCGTCCTTGTAGAACTTTTCGAGACGGGAAGTCATCTTCTCATTCCTCAGGCGTCGAGCGCCTCACCGCTGGAGCGGAACACACGCAGTTTGCGTCCATCCTCCAGCACCTTGAAGCCAACGCGTTCGCCCTTGCCCGAAGCCGGGTTCAGCACATTCACGTTGGAGATATGGATCGAAGCTTCACGCTCGACCACGCCGCCGGCAACGCCTGCCTGCGGGTTCGGCTTGGTGTGGCGCTTGACGATGTTCACGTTGGCGACGACCACACGGTCGCCGTCGACGCGGACGACTTCGCCCTGCTTGCCCTTGTCCTTGCCGGTGTTGACGACGACCTGGTCGCCCTTCTTGATACGGTTAGCCATGATTATCTCCTGTCGCTCACAGCACTTCGGGAGCGAGCGAGACGATCTTCATGAACTTCTCCGAACGAAGTTCACGGGTCACCGGCCCGAAGATACGGGTACCGATCGGCTCCTGCTTGTTGTTCAGCAGGACGGCAGCGTTGCCGTCGAAGCGGATCAGCGAGCCGTCGGCGCGACGCACACCCTTGCGGGTACGCACCACGACGGCGTCATACACTTCACCCTTCTTGACCTTGCCGCGCGGAATCGCATCCTTCACGGTGACCTTGATGATGTCGCCGATGCCGGCGTAACGGCGCTTGGAACCACCCAGCACCTTGAAGCACATCACCTGCTTGGCACCCGAATTGTCCGCGACGTCAAGGTAGCTCTGCATCTGGATCATGATTCAGACTCCTTATTCAGCCGCACGCGTGATGACTTCCACCACGCGCCAGTTCTTGGTCTTGGACATCGGAGCAATCTCGGTCACGCGGACGACATCGCCTTCCTTGCAGGCGTTGTCGGCATCGTGGGCGTGCAGCTTCGTCGAGCGCTTGATGTACTTGCCGTACAGTGCGTGCTTGACCTGACGCTCAACCAGGACGGTAACCGTCTTGTCCATCTTGTTGCTGACGACACGGCCTTCGACCGTGCGCAGCGTCTTGTTTTCAGTATTGTCGCTCATAGCGGCCATCCTTACTTCGTGCTGCCGAGCAGGGTCTTGACGCGAGCAATCTCGCGACGGACCCGGCGGATGTCGTGGGTCTTCGGCAGCTGGCCGGTGACCTGCTGCATACGGACAGAGAACTGTTCCTTACGCAGGTCGATCAGGTGGGCCTTGAGTTCGTCAGCCGACTTTTCACGGAGAGTTTTGATATCCATCAGCGCACCGTACGGGTCACGAAAGTGGTGGTGACCGAGAGCTTGGCGGCGGCCAGGCGGAACGCCTCGCGAGCCACTTCCTCGGAAACACCCTCGATTTCATAGATCATGCGGCCGGGCTGGATCTGGGCCACCCAGTATTCCACGTTACCCTTACCCGAACCCATTCGAACTTCGATGGGCTTCTTGGTGATGGGCTTGTCGGGGAACACGCGGATCCACATCTTGCCGCCGCGCTTGACGTAGCGGCTGATCGAGCGGCGAGCCGCTTCGATCTGACGCGCGGTCAGCTGACCGTGTGCGGTTGCCTTCAGGCCGTATTCGCCGAAGCTGACAGCGTTGGCGCTCCAGCTCAGGCCTTCGTTACGGCCCTTGTGTACCTTGCGGTACTTGGTTCGCTTGGGTTGCAACATTGTCGTTACCTCGCTTCACGGGCCGGGCGCTGACGGTCACCACGGTCGCCGCGATCGTGACGATCGTTGCGCGACGGGGTGTCGTCCTGCTTTTCCTGGCCAACCTGGGAGAAATCGAAGACCTCGCCCTTGTAGATCCAGACCTTGATGCCGATGATGCCGTAGGTCGTCTTGGCTTCAGCGAAGCCATAGTCGATGTCGGCACGCAGGGTGTGCAGCGGCACGCGGCCTTCGCGGTACCACTCCGAACGGGCGATTTCAGCACCGTTGAGGCGGCCACCCACGTTGACCTTGATGCCCAGGGCACCCAGGCGCATCGCGTTGCCCACCGAGCGCTTCATTGCGCGGCGGAACATGATGCGACGCTCCAGCTGCTGGGCGATCGACTCGGCAACGAGCTGCGCGTCCAGTTCCGGCTTGCGCACTTCGGTGACGTTGATGTGCGCCGGAACGCCCATCATCTCGCTCACTTCCTTGCGCAGCTTCTCGATGTCCTCACCACGCTTGCCGATCACCACGCCCGGACGGGCGGTGTGGATCGTCACGCGCGCGGTCTTGGCCGGACGCTCGATCAGGATCTTGCTGATGCCGGCCTGAGCCAGCTTCTTGCGCAGCATTTCGCGAACTTTCAGGTCGGCTGCCAGGTAACCAGCGAACTCGGCCTTGTTGGCGTACCACTTGGAGTTCCAGTCCTTGGAAATACCGAGACGGATACCAATCGGATGAACTTTATGACCCATGGTCTTTTCCTTATCCGCTTACTTGCCGGCGCCCACAACCACAGTGATGTGGCTGGTGCGCTTGAGGATGCGGGTACCGCGGCCTTTCGCCCGCGCCATGAAACGCTTCAGGGTCGGACCTTCATCAACCATGATGGTCTGAACCTTCAGCTCGTCGACGTCGGCGCCCTGGTTGTTCTCAGCGTTGGCAATAGCCGACTCCACCACCTTCTTGATCAGGTGGGCAGCCTTCTTGTCCGAGAACTTCAGCAGATTGACCGCACGTTCGGCCGGCAGACCGCGCACCTGGTCAGCGACCAGGCGAGCCTTCTGCGGGGAGATGCGCGCAGTGCGCAGGATGGCTTTCGCTTCCATTGTCATCTCTCCTTACTTGCCCGACTTCTTGTCACCACCGTGACCCTTGAAGGTCCGGGTGATGGCAAATTCGCCGAGCTTGTGGCCGACCATGTTCTCGTTGACGAGAACCGGGATGTGGTTCTTGCCGTTATGCACGGCAATGGTGATGCCTACCATGTCAGGCAGGATCATCGAACGGCGCGACCAGGTCTTGATCGGCTTCTTGCTGCCCGCAGCGGCCTCCACCTTCTTGACGAGGTGGTGATCGACGAACGGGCCCTTCTTGAGTGAACGTGCCATGGTCGATTAGCCCCTACGATCGCGGACGATGAACTGCTGAGTGCGCTTGTTATGGCGCGTCTTGTAACCCTTGGTCGGGACACCCCACGGGGTGACCGGATGCGGGTTACCCTGGCCGGCCTTGGCCTCACCACCACCGTGCGGGTGGTCAACCGGGTTCATGGCAGCACCACGAACGGTCGGGCGGACGCCGCGCCAGCGCTTGGCACCGGCCTTGCCCAGCTTTTCCAGGCTGTGCTCGTCGTTGCCGACTTCGCCGATGGTGGCGCAGCACTCGACCGGAACCTTACGCATTTCACCCGAGCGCAGACGCAGGGTGGCGTAGACGCCTTCACGGGCGACCAGCTGCACGGCAGCACCTGCAGCGCGGGCGATCTGAGCGCCCTTGCCCGGCTTCAGCTCGATGCAGTGGATGGTGGTACCGACCGGGATGTTGCGCAGCGGCAGGGTGTTGCCCGCCTTGATCGGGGCATCCGAACCAGCGATCACCTGATCACCGGCCTTCAGACCCTTCGGGGCGATGATGTAGCGACGCTCGCCGTCGACGTAGCACAGCAGGGCGATATGGGCGGTGCGGTTCGGATCGTATTCGATGCGTTCCACGCGCGCCGGGATGCCCAGCTTGTTGCGCTTGAAGTCGATGATGCGGTAGTGCTGCTTGTGGCCACCACCGACGTGACGGGTGGTGATGCGGCCGTGGTGGTTACGACCACCCGAGCGGCTCTGCGACTCGACCAGCGCAGCGTGCGGAGCACCCTTGTGCAGGTCGGGCGTAACCACGCGCACGGCCGAACGGCGGCCGGGGGAAGTGGGCTTGAATTTCATCAATGGCATGGGATGTACCTCAGGCCTTGGCCGTTACATCGATCGACTGGCCATCGGCCAGGCGAACGTACGCCTTGCGCCAATCGCCGCGGCGGCCAGCACGGTTACGGAAGGACTTGTTCTTGCCCTTGACGTTGACCACGTTGACGGCTTCGACCTTGACGTCGAACAGCTGCTCAACCGCGGCCTTTACATCGGCCTTGGTGGCTTCGTTCGAAACTTCGAAGACATACTGGTTGGAGAGTTCCTGCAGGCGCGCGGTCTTTTCGGAGACACGCGGGGCACGCAGCACGCTGAAGATTTTTTCGTTGCTGTTCATGCCAGCCACTCCTCGACCTTCTTGACCGCGTCAGCGGTGATGACGACCGTGTCGGCACCGACCAGCGATACCGGGTCCAGGCCCTGCACGTCACGCACCTGCACGTACGGCAGATTGCGGGCGGACAGGTACAGGTGCTCGGAGGCTTCCTCGGTGACGATCAGCGGGCGCTTGCCCACTTCCAGGCCGGCCAGCTTGGCGATCAGACCCTTCGTGCTGGTCGCTTCGACATCGAAGGCCTCCACGATGGTCAGACGGCCCTGACGGTTCAGCTCGGACAGGATCGCGCACATGGCGGCACGGTACTGCTTACGATTGACCTTCTGCTCGAAGCTGCGCGGCTTGGCCGCGAAGGTGACACCGCCGCCGACGAAGATCGGAGCCGTCAGTGCGCCATGACGCGCGCCGCCGCCCTTCTGCTTCTTCGACTTCTTGGTGGTACCAGCCACTTCGGAGCGAGTCTTCTGTGCCTTGGTGCCGGCGCGACCGGCGTTGCGGTAAGCAACGACGACCTGGTGGACCAGATCTTCGCTGAAATCGCGACCGAACACGGCGTCGGAGACCGAGACCTTGTTGTTGCTACCCGTGATAACGAGTTCCATCGTCATCTCTCCTTATGCCTTGCTCGCCGGACGGACGATCACATCGCCACCCGCCGCGCCAGGAACGGCGCCGCGAACCGCAATCAGACCGCGCTCGACGTCGACCTTGACCACTTCCAGGTTCTGGGTGCTCTGCTGCACCGCGCCCATGTGGCCCGACATCTTCTTGCCCGGGAAAACGCGACCCGGGGTCTGGCGCTGACCCAGCGAACCCGGCGCGCGATGCGACAGCGAGTTACCGTGGGTTGCATCGCCCATACGGAAGTTGTGGCGCTTGATGGTGCCCTGGAAACCCTTACCCTTGGTGACACCCTGGACGTCGACGATCTGGCCGACTTCGAAGATGTCCGCCTTGACTTCGCCGCCGACGGCGAAATCGCCGAGCTGCGCGTCTTCAACGCGGAATTCCCACAGGCCACGACCCGCTTCCACCTTCGCCTTGGCGAAGTGGCCGGCTTCAGGCTTGTTGACCAGGGCAGCGCGACGCGCGCCGACGGTCACCTGCACGGCGCTGTAGCCGTCGGTTTCGACGGTCTTGATCTGCGCGATGCGGTTCGGGGTGGCTTCGATCAGGGTCACCGGGATGGAACGACCATCTTCGGTGAACACGCGGCTCATGCCGGCCTTGCGGCCCACGAAGCCCAACGAATACTTCTTCGTCATGGTCGTAGTCCTCAGGTCAGCTTGATCTGAACGTCGACGCCGGCAGCCAGTTCGAGCTTCATCAGCGCGTCCACGGTCTTGTCATTCGGGTCAACGATATCGAGCACGCGCTTGTGCGTGCGGGTCTCGTACTGGTCACGCGCGTCCTTGTCGACGTGCGGGGAAACGAGAACGGTGTAACGCTCGATCTTGGTCGGCAGCGGGATCGGGCCACGCACTTGCGCGCCGGTCCGCTTTGCCGTTTCAACGATCTCGCTGGCCGAACGGTCGATCAGACGATGATCGAACGCTTTCAGCCGGATCCGGATCTTTTGGTCCGCCATGGCGGTAGGTTCCTTCGTTAAAAGAGCGACAGACAAAGCCTCTGGGTTGCTTTGCCCCATGAAATTCCTGCATACGGACGGCCCGCACTCCTGCAGGCCGACAAGGTCAATCCGTAGACCTCAAAAACGTAGGCAGACCAGTTTCCCGGCCTGCCCAGACGTAGAAGCATAATGGCACGCCAGGCAGCTGTCAACAGTCTCCTGTTGACGCCGCCTGAATGGCCTTGACCCTTCCTGGTCCGGGGAACACAAGGCACATCCTGTGCCTGCTTTCCCATTTTGATACGCCCCGATGCCCTACCCAGGCAACATCGGGGCGCAGAGTCTAACAGATTACTTGATGATCTTCGAGACCACGCCGGCGCCGACGGTGCGGCCACCTTCGCGGATGGCGAAGCGCAGGCCTTCGTCCATCGCGACCGGGTTGATCAGGGTCACGGTCATCTTGACGTTGTCACCCGGCATCACCATTTCCACGCCTTCCGGCAGCTTGGCAGCGCCGGTGATGTCGGTGGTGCGGAAGTAGAACTGCGGGCGGTAGCCGTTGAAGAACGGGGTGTGACGGCCGCCCTCGTCCTTCGACAGCACGTACACTTCGCCTTCGAACTCGGTGTGCGGGGTGATCGAACCCGGCTTGGCCAGAACCTGGCCGCGCTCGACGTCGTCACGCTTGGTGCCGCGCAGCAGCAGACCGGCGTTGTCGCCTGCCTGGCCCTGGTCCAGCAGCTTGCGGAACATTTCCACGCCGGTCACGGTGGTCTTCTGGGTCGGACGGATACCGACGATTTCGATTTCGTCACCGACCTTGATCACGCCGCGCTCGATACGACCGGTCACCACGGTGCCGCGGCCCGAGATCGAGAACACGTCTTCCACCGGCATCAGGAACGGCTTGTCGATCGCACGCTCCGGCTCCGGAATCCAGGTGTCCAGCGCGTCGACCAGCTTCAGGATCGCCGGCACGCCGATCTCGCTCTGGTCGCCTTCCAGCGCCAGGCGGGCCGAACCCGAGATGATCGGGGTGTCGTCGCCCGGGAACTCGTACTTGCTCAGCAGTTCGCGCACTTCCATTTCGACCAGCTCGAGCAGCTCGGCGTCGTCGACCATGTCAGCCTTGTTCAGGAACACCACGATGTACGGCACGCCGACCTGACGCGACAGCAGGATGTGCTCGCGGGTCTGCGGCATCGGGCCGTCAGCGGCCGAGCACACCAGGATCGCGCCGTCCATCTGGGCGGCACCGGTGATCATGTTCTTGACGTAGTCAGCGTGGCCCGGGCAGTCAACGTGGGCGTAGTGACGGGTCGGGGATTCGTATTCGACGTGCGCGGTCGAGATCGTGATGCCACGAGCCTTTTCTTCCGGTGCGGCGTCGATGGCGTCATACGCCTTGAACTCGCCACCGAAGCGCTCGGCGCCGATCTTGGTCAGCGCGGCGGTCAGCGTGGTCTTGCCGTGGTCGACGTGACCGATGGTGCCGACGTTGACGTGCGGCTTGGTGCGCTCGAACTTACCCTTTGCCATTGTTATATACCTTGATTGTTCGTAAGTGGTTTCAAGAGAGGCTGAGCGAGGCTCAGCCCTTCTTCATGACGGCTTCGGCGATGTTGGTCGGAGCCGGCTCGTAGTGATCGAATTCCATGGTGAAGGTGGCGCGGCCCTGGGTCTGCGAACGCAGCGCAGTGGCGTAGCCGAACATTTCACCCAGCGGGATCATCGCGTTGATGATGCTGGCCGAACCGTCACCGGTGGTGTCGGAACCCTGCAGCACGCCGCGACGACGGCTGACGTCGCCCATCACGTCACCCTGGTAATCCTCCGGGGTCACGATCTCGACCTTCATGATCGGCTCCAGCAGCACCGGCTTGGCCTTGGCGAAGCCCTGCTTGAAGGCCATCGACGAAGCCAGCTTGAACGCCATTTCCGAGGAGTCGACGTCGTGGTACGAACCGAACACCAGCTTCACCTTGACATCCACGACCGGGAAGCCAGCCAGCGGGCCGCTGGTGATGGTTTCGCGCAGGCCCTTCTCGACCGACGGAATGAATTCCTTCGGGATCACGCCGCCGGTGATGTCGTTGATGAACAGGAAGTCGTCCTTGATGGCCGGAGCCAGCTTCGGATCGGCACGGTCTTCAGCGGTGATCGGCGACAGCTCGATCACGACGTGACCGTACTGACCCTTACCACCGGACTGCTTGGCGTGCTTGTAGTCCGACTTGACGTCGGCCAGGGTGATCGTTTCGCGGTAGGCCACCTGCGGCGCACCGACGTTGGCTTCAACGTTGAACTCGCGCTTCAGGCGGTCGACGATGATGTCCAGGTGCAGCTCGCCCATGCCGGAGATGATGGTCTGGCCGGATTCTTCGTCGGTCTTGACGCGGAACGACGGATCTTCCTGCGCCAGACGACCCAGGGCCAGACCCATCTTTTCCTGGTCCGACTTGGTCTTCGGCTCGACGGCCATCGAGATCACCGGCTCCGGGAACGTCATGCGCTCCAGGATGATCGGGGCGTCCACGGCGCACAGGGTGTCACCGGTGGTGGTGTCCTTCAGGCCCACGGCCGCAGCGATGTCACCCGCCAGAACTTCCTTGATTTCCTCGCGGTTGTTCGAGTGCATCTGCAGGATGCGGCCGATGCGCTCCTTCTTGCCCTTCACCGAGTTCAGCACGGTGTCACCACCGTTCAGCGTGCCCGAGTAGACGCGGAAGAAGGTCAGCGCGCCGACGAACGGGTCGGTGATGATCTTGAAGGCCAGCGACGAGAACGGCGCCTTGTCGTCCGACTTGCGGGTCATCTCGACGGTATCGTCGTCGACGTCCACGCCCTTCACGTCCGGCACATCGACCGGCGACGGCAGCAGCTGGATCACGCCGTCCAGCATGGCCTGCACGCCCTTGTTCTTGAACGCCGAGCCGCAGTACATCGGCACGATCTCGGTGGCCAGGGTGCGGGTACGCAGCGCGTTGATGATTTCAGCCTCGGCCAGCTCTTCGCCGCCCAGGTACTTCTCCATCAGCTCTTCGCTGGCTTCGGCAGCGGTCTCGACCATGAACTGGCGTGCTTCTTCAGCAGCCGCCTGCAGTTCAGCCGGGATGTCGCTGTACTCGAACTTCATGCCCTGCGAGGCTTCATCCCAGTGGATGGCTTTCATCTTCAGCAGGTCGACGACGCCCTTGAAGTTGTCTTCAGCGCCGATCGGCAGCTGCATCGGCACGGCAACCGCGCCCAGCTTGGCCTTCAGCTGGCCGACGACCTTCTGGAAGTTGGCACCGGTACGGTCCATCTTGTTGACGAACGCGATGCGCGGCACGTGGTACTTGTTGGCCTGGCGCCACACGGTTTCCGACTGCGGCTGCACGCCACCGACGGCACACAGCACGAACACCGCACCGTCGAGCACGCGCAGCGAGCGCTCCACTTCGATGGTGAAGTCGACGTGCCCGGGGGTGTCGATGATGTTGAAGCGATGCTCCGGCAGGGACTTGTCCATGCCCTTCCAGAACGCGGTGGTGGCAGCGGACTGGATCGTGATGCCACGCTCCTGCTCCTGCTCCATCCAGTCCATGGTGGCGGCGCCGTCATGCACTTCACCGATCTTGTGGCTCTTGCCGGTGTAGAACAGGATGCGCTCGGACGTGGTGGTCTTGCCGGCATCGATGTGAGCCATGATGCCGAAGTTACGGTAACGCTCGATGGGAGTGGAACGGGCCACGGGGAGCCTCTCAGATTTCTTGGATTTCGGATGGCCGAACGCCGCCTTTCGGCGGCCTTCGGGTTGGCGCAGTCCTTCTGGGACCGCGAGGCAGCACCTAGGTGGTGCTGCCCTGCCTGTTTTGCAAGGCCGTCAAACTCACCAGCGGTAGTGGGCGAATGCCTTGTTGGCTTCGGCCATGCGGTGGGTTTCTTCGCGCTTCTTGATGGCGCCACCACGGTTTTCCGAGGCGTCGATCAGTTCAGCAGCCAGCTTCTTCGGCATGGTGTTCTCACCACGCTTGCGCGCGGAGTCGATCAGCCAGCGCATGGCCAGAGCCATCTTGCGCGAGGCACGCACTTCGACCGGCACCTGGTAGGTGGCACCGCCGACGCGACGCGACTTGACTTCGACCGCCGGAGCGACGTTGTCCAGCGCCTTCTGCACCAGCTCGATGGCGTTGGCGCTGCTGTTCTTCTCGGTGATCACGTCCATGGCGCCGTACACGATCTTTTCGGCGACGGACTTCTTGCCGCTCTGCATGACCATGTTGATGAAGCGGGCGATGGTTTCGCTTCCGTGCTTCGGATCGGGCAGGACGGAACGCTGCGGAGTATTACCCTTACGCGACATAGTGCTCTCTCCTTAGGCCTTCGGACGCTTGGCGCCGTACTTGGAACGGGCCTGGCGACGCTTGGCAACGCCGGCGGCGTCGAGCGAGCCACGAACGGTGTGGTAACGCACACCCGGCAGGTCCTTGACGCGACCGCCGCGGATCAGGACCACGGAGTGCTCCTGCAGGTTGTGGCCTTCACCACCGATGTAGGAAATCACTTCTTCCTGGTTGGTCAGGCGGACCTTGGCAACCTTGCGAAGGGCCGAGTTCGGCTTCTTCGGAGTGGTGGTGTAGACACGGGTGCAGACGCCACGGCGCTGCGGGCACTTGTCGAGCGCCGGCGAGGCACTCTTGTAGGTGGTCGCTTGCCGCGGCTTGCGGACCAGCTGGTTGATCGTCGCCATCAGTAGGTTCTTCTGATTGGTGGCCGGAAAATCCGGCCAGAGATGCGGAAATGTTAAAGCAGGCCAAAATTCTGGCCTGCTGAGACAGACGATTGTAGCAACCTGCCAGGAACGACGTCAAACGCGTCCTGTCAAGCCCGTCCCTGATCCCGGAACGTTACTGGGGGGCCTCCATGTACCCCGTTCAGGTTCGACCGGCCCTCCACGGATGGAGCCGCCTGCCGCTACAGCCAGGTCGGACGGCCTGCGCCGCCCTGCCCTTCAAGCCCGCCCGGGCATGTCCCCGGGCGTTACCGCAAAGGTGGGTCCGGCCTTGCGGCCGGACCGGTCACCTCATTCCTCGCCCGCAGCCTGTTCGGTCTCGGCTTCCACTGCCGGAGCCTCGACCGCCGCCGGGGTGCCGGCCAGGGTCTGCATCTCCGACTCGGTGAGGCCGGACGCGCCACGACGGCGCTGGCTGTGGTACGCCAGACCGGTACCGGCCGGAATCAGACGGCCGACGATGACGTTTTCCTTCAGGCCACGCAGGTTGTCCGAGGTGCCGCGCACGGCCGCTTCGGTCAGCACGCGGGTGGTCTCCTGGAACGACGCCGCCGAGATGAACGACTCGGTGGCCAGCGAGGCCTTGGTGATGCCCAGCAGGACCGGATCGAACCGCGCCGGCAGCTCGTTGCGGGTCGACAGGCGGGCATTCTCCTCGATAACGCGCTGGCGTTCGACCTGCTCGCCGTTCAGGAACTTGCTGCTGCCCTGATCGGTGATCTCGACCTTGCGCAGCATCTGGCGGGTGATCACCTCGATGTGCTTGTCGTTGATCTTCACGCCCTGCAGGCGGTACACGTCCTGGATTTCCTTGACCAGGTAGGCCGCCAGCGGTTCGACACCCAGCAGGCGCAGGATGTCCTGCGGGCTCGGCTCGCCGTCCACGATGGTTTCACCCTTGGTGACATGCTCGCCTTCGAACACGATGACCTGGCGGTACTTCGGAATCAGCTCTTCGTGCTCCGAACCATCGGTGTCCTTGATGATCAGGCGCTGCTTGCCCTTGGTGTCCTTGCCGAAGCTGATGATGCCCGAACGCTCGGCCAGCACCGCCGGATCCTTCGGCTTGCGCGCTTCGAAGAGGTCGGCCACGCGCGGCAGACCACCGGTGATGTCGCGGGTCTTCGAGGCTTCCTGCGGGATCTTGGCGACGACGTCGCCCACGCCCACCGGGGCGCCATCCTGCAGGTTGACGATCGAGCGCGGCGGCAGCAGGTACTGCGCCGGCAGATCGGTGCCCGGGATCGACAGGTCGTTGCCCTTGGCGTCGACGATGCGCACGATCGGGCGCAGGTCCTTGGCCTGGGTACCACGACGCTTCGGATCGGTGATTTCGCGCGAGGCCAGGCCGGTCAGCTCGTCGGTCTTCTCGATGACGGTGATGCCGTCGACGAAATCGATGAAGCGGATGAAGCCGGCCACTTCCGACACGATCGGGTGGTTATGCGGATCCCAGTTGGCCACGGTCTGGCCAGCCTTGATCGCATCGCCGTCCTTGGACGTGATGGTCGCACCGTACGGCAGCTTGTAACGCTCACGCTCACGGCCGTGGGCATCGAGCACCGAGATTTCGCCCGAGCGCGACACTGCCACCAGCGAGCCGTTGGCATGCTCGACCGACTTGAGGTTGCTGAACTTGACCGAGCCGGTGGTCTTGACGGTGATGTTGTCGACCGCAGCAGCTCGCGACGCCGCACCACCGATGTGGAAGGTACGCATGGTCAGCTGGGTACCCGGCTCACCGATGGACTGGGCGGCGATGACGCCGACCGCTTCACCGATGTTGACCAGATGGCCACGGGCCAGATCGCGGCCGTAGCAGCGAGCGCAGACACCGAAGGCCGATTCGCACGAAATCGTCGAACGCACCTTGATGCTCTGCACGCCGGCATCTTCCAGCTTGGCGACCCACTGCTCGTCCAGCAGGGTGTTGCGGGTGACGATCGGATCTTCGTCGTTGCCCGGCAGGAACACGTCCTCGGCAACCACGCGACCCAGCACGCGGTCCTTCAGCGGCTCGACCACGTCACCGCCTTCCACGATCGGGGTCATGATCAGGCCTTCGGTGGTACCGCAATCCACCTCGGTGATCACCACGTCCTGCGCCACGTCGACCAGTCGACGGGTCAGGTAACCCGAGTTCGCGGTCTTCAGCGCGGTATCGGCCAGACCCTTACGGGCACCGTGGGTGGAGTTGAAGTACTCCTGCACGTTCAGGCCTTCGCGGAAGTTCGCCTTGATGGGCGTCTCGATGATCGAGCCGTCCGGGCGGGCCATCAGGCCGCGCATGCCGGCCAGCTGACGGATCTGCGCCTGGCTGCCTCGTGCACCGGAGTCGGCCATGATGTACAGCGAGTTCATCGACTTCTGATCGATGGTCTCACCCTTGGCATTGACGACCTTCTCGGTACCGATGGTGTCCATCATCGCCTTGGCGATGCGCTCGTTGGTGCGCGACCAGATGTCGACCACCTTGTTGTAGCGCTCGCCAGCGGTGACCAGACCCGACTGGTACTGCTCCTGGATTTCCAGCACTTCGGCTTCGGCCTCGGTGAGGATGCCGCGCTTTTCGTCCGGGATCAGCATGTCGTCGATACCGATCGACACGCCGGCGCGGGTTGCGTAGGCGAAGCCGGTGTACATCAGCTTGTCGGCGAACACGACCGTGTCCTTCAGACCCAGCTGACGGTAGCTGGAGTTGATCAGGCGCGAGATGTTCTTCTTGGTCAGCTCGGTGTTGGCCAGCGCGAACGGCAGGCCTTCCGGCAGGATTTCAGCCAGCAGGGCGCGACCGATCGTGGTATCCACGATCGAGGTCTTGTTCTGCTTGTTGCCTTCCTCGTCGGTCACCACTTCGGTGATGCGGACCTTGACCTTGGCGTGCAGTTCCACCACGCGGTTGTCGTAGGCGCGCTTGACTTCGGCGATGTTGGCGAAGGCCATGCCCTCGCCCTTCTTGTTTTCCAGCGAGCGGGTCATGTAGTACAGACCCAGCACGACGTCCTGCGACGGCACGATGATCGGCTCGCCGTTGGCCGGCGACAGGATGTTGTTGGTCGACATCATCAGCGCACGCGCTTCCAGCTGGGCTTCCAGCGAGAGCGGCACGTGGACGGCCATCTGGTCACCGTCGAAGTCGGCGTTGAACGCGGTGCAGACCAGCGGATGCAGCTGGATGGCCTTGCCTTCGATCAGCACCGGCTCGAACGCCTGGATGCCCAGACGGTGCAGGGTCGGCGCGCGGTTCAGCATCACCGGATGCTCGCGGATGACCTCTTCCAGGATGTCCCAGACTTCGGCTTCTTCGCGCTCGACCAGCTTCTTGGCGGCCTTGATGGTGGTGGCCAGGCCACGACGCTGCAGCTTGGCGAACACGAACGGCTTGAACAGCTCCAGCGCCATCTTCTTCGGCAGGCCGCACTGGTGCAGGCGCAGGTACGGACCGACCACGATGACCGAACGGCCCGAGTAGTCCACGCGCTTGCCCAGCAGGTTCTGACGGAAGCGACCCTGCTTGCCCTTGATCATGTCGGCCAGCGACTTCAGCGGGCGCTTGTTGGTGCCGGTGATGGCACGGCCACGGCGACCGTTGTCCAGCAGCGCATCGACCGATTCCTGCAGCATGCGCTTTTCATTGCGCACGATGATGTCCGGCGCGCTCAGTTCGAGCAGGCGGCGCAGGCGGTTGTTGCGGTTGATGACGCGACGGTACAGGTCGTTCAGGTCCGAGGTCGCGAAGCGGCCACCGTCCAGCGGCACCAGCGGACGCAGGTCCGGCGGCAGCACCGGCAGCACGGTCATCACCATCCATTCCGGACGGTTGCCCGACTCCAGGAAGGCCTCGATCAGCTTGATGCGCTTGGTCAGTCGCTTCAGCTTGGTTTCCGAACCGGTCGCGGCGATCTCCTCGCGCAGGCGGGTCATCTCCGACTGCAGGTCGATCGTGCGCAGCAGTTCGTACACGGCCTCGGCGCCCATGGCGGCGTCGAAGTCGTCACCGTGCTCCTGGCGGGCCTGCAGGTACTGTTCTTCGGTCAGCAGCTGGCGGCGCTCCAGGGCGGTCAGGCCCGGCTCGGTCACCACGTAGGCTTCGAAGTACAGCACGCGCTCGATGTCGCGCAGGGTCATGTCCAGCATCAGGCCGATGCGCGACGGCAGCGACTTGAGGAACCAGATGTGCGCGACCGGCGAGGCCAGGTCGATGTGGCCCATGCGCTCGCGGCGCACCTTGGCCAAGGTCACTTCAGTGCCGCACTTCTCGCAGACCACGCCGCGGTGCTTCATGCGCTTGTACTTGCCGCACAGGCACTCGTAGTCCTTGACCGGGCCGAAGATGGCGGCGCAGAACAGGCCGTCGCGTTCCGGCTTGAAGGTACGGTAATTGATGGTTTCCGGCTTCTTCACTTCGCCGAAGGACCACGAGCGGATCAGGTCCGGCGAAGCCAGCGCGATCTTGATCGCGTCGAAGTCCAGCGTCTGGCGCTGCTGGTTGAAGAGATTGAGCAGGTCTTTCATGGTGTTCTCCAGAAGGAGGAATGCTGTGTCGATGGGCTTTCAGGTCACTGCCAGCGGCGCGGCGGAGAGAGCCGCCGCGCCGGCATGGATCAGTTGTCTTCCAGTTCCATGTTGATGGCCAGCGAGCGGATTTCCTTCACGAGCACGTTGAAGGATTCCGGCATGCCCGCGACCATCTCGTGCTCACCGTCGACGATGTTCTTGTACATCTGGTTGCGGCCCTGCACGTCATCGGACTTCACCGTCAGCATTTCCTGCAGGGTGTAGGCCGCGCCGTAGGCTTCCAGCGCCCAGACTTCCATTTCACCGAAGCGCTGACCACCGAACTGCGCCTTGCCGCCCAGCGGCTGCTGGGTAACGAGCGAGTACGGACCGGTCGAACGCGCGTGCATCTTGTCGTCGACCAGGTGGTTCAGCTTCAGGTAGTGCATGTAACCCACGGTGGTGTGGCGATCGAACGCTTCACCGGTGCGGCCGTCGTACAGCTGGGTCTGGCCACTGCTCGGCAGATCGGCCAGTTCCAGCATGCGCTTGATTTCCGCTTCGGTGGCACCGTCGAACACCGGGGTGGCCATCGGCACGCCGTCGGTGAGGTTACGGGCCAGGCGCAGCAGCTCCTCGTCGCTGAACTGCGACAGGTCGACACGGTTGGCCACGTTGGTGTCATCGTGGTTGTAGATGTCGTCCAGGAACCGGCGCAGGTCGGCAACGGCCGCCTGGGCTTCCAGCATTGCCTGGATCTTGCGGCCCAGGCCCTTGGCGGCCCAGCCCAGGTGCACTTCCAGGATCTGGCCGATGTTCATACGCGACGGCACGCCCAGCGGGTTCAGCACGATGTCCACGGTTTCGCCCGAGGCCATGTACGGCATGTCCTCGACCGGCACCACGTTGGACACCACACCCTTGTTGCCGTGGCGACCCGCCATCTTGTCGCCCGGCTGGATGCGGCGCTTCACGGCCAGGAACACCTTGACCATCTTCAGCACGCCCGGAGCCAGGTCGTCGCCTGCGGTGATCTTGCCGCGCTTGTCGGCGAAGCGACGCTCAAATTCCTTCTCGTGCGCCTGGATCTGCTTCTGGGCGCGCTCGATGGCTTCCGAAGCGTCCTCGTCCTTCATGCGCAGCACGAACCAGTCAGCCTTCTTCAGGCCGTCCAGGTACGCGTCGGTGATGACGTCACCCTTCTTCAGGCCGGCACCGCCGTTGACCACCTTGCCGACGATCTGCGAACGCAGACGCATGTAGATGGCGGCTTCCAGGATGCGGAACTGGTCGTCGAAGTCCTTCTTGACGCGCTTGATTTCCGACTCTTCGATCTGGCGCGCACGCTTGTCCTTCTCGATGCCGTCGCGGGTGAAGACCTGCACGTCGATGACGGTGCCGTCCATGCCCGGCGGAACGCGCAGCGAGCTGTCCTTAACGTCCGAAGCCTTCTCGCCGAAGATCGCGCGCAGCAGCTTCTCTTCCGGGGTCAGCTGGCTCTCGCCCTTCGGCGTGACCTTGCCGACCAGGATGTCGCCGGCGCGGACTTCCGCACCGATGTACACCACGCCGCTCTCGTCCAGGCGGTTCAGCGCCTGCTCGGAAACGTTCGGGATGTCGGCGGAGATTTCCTCCGGCCCCAGCTTGGTGTCGCGCGCGACGCAGGTCAGCTCTTCGATGTGGATCGTGGTGTAGCGATCCTCTTCCACCACGCGCTCGGAGAGCAGGATGGAGTCTTCGAAGTTGTAGCCGTTCCACGGCATGAACGCGATCAGCATGTTCTGGCCCAGGGCCAGTTCGCCGATGTCGGTGGACGGACCGTCGGCGAGCACGTCGCCGCGGGCGATGACGTCACCCACCTGGACCAGCGGACGCTGGTTGATGCAGGTGTTCTGGTTGGAACGGGTGTACTTGACCAGGTTGTAGATGTCGACGCCGGCGTCGGTGGCACCGACGATCTCTTCCTCGACCACCTTGACCACGATGCGGGCGGCGTCGATCTGCACGATCTCACCGCCACGACGGGCGTTCACGGTCACACCGGAGTCACGCGCCACGGCGCGCTCAATGCCGGTGCCGACCAGCGGCTTCTGCGAACGCAGGGTCGGCACGGCCTGACGCTGCATGTTCGCGCCCATCAGTGCGCGGTTGGCGTCATCGTGCTCCAGGAACGGCACCAGCGCGGCCGCGATCGACACGGTCTGCATCGGCGAGACGTCCATGAAGTGGACCTCCGCCGGCGGCTTCAGCAGCGACTCGCCCTGGTAGCGGCACGGCACGAACTGCTCGGTCAGCATGCTCTTGGCATCGGTCAGGGCGTTGGCCTGGGCGATGACGTACTCGTTTTCCTCGATCGCCGACAGGAACTCGATCTCGTCGGAGACCTTGCCGTCCACGACCTTGCGGTACGGGGTCTCGAGGAAACCGTACTGGTTGGTGCGGGCGTACACGGCCAGCGAGTTGATCAGGCCGATGTTCGGGCCTTCCGGCGTTTCGATGGTGCAGACGCGGCCGTAGTGGGTCGGGTGCACGTCGCGCACTTCGAAGCCGGCGCGCTCACGGGTCAGGCCGCCCGGGCCCAGGGCCGAGACGCGACGCTTGTGGGTCACTTCCGACAGCGGGTTGTTCTGATCCATGAACTGCGACAGCTGCGAGGAGCCGAAGAACTCCTTGATGGCGGCAGCGACCGGCTTGGCGTTGATCAGTTCCTGCGGCGTCAGGCCTTCGGACTCGGCCATCGACAGGCGTTCCTTGACCGCGCGCTCGACGCGGACCAGGCCGACGCGGAACACGTTCTCGGCCATTTCACCGACCGAACGCACGCGACGGTTGCCCAAGTGATCGATGTCGTCGACCACGCCGCGACCATTGCGGATCTCGGTCAGGACCTTGATCACGTCCAGGATGTCGGAGCTGTCGCCATGGGCAGCGACCAGGCGCTTGGACTCTTCGTCGTTGCGCTCACCGAAGTACTTGCTGTCGTACAGCACGGCTTCGCCGGTGGTTTCCTTGCGGCCCACGCGACGGTTGAACTTCATGCGGCCGACCGCGGACAGGTCGTAGCGCTCGAAGGTGAAGAACAGGTTGTGGAACAGGTTCTGCGCGGCGTCCTTGGTCGGCGGCTCGCCCGGACGCATCATGCGGTAGATCTCGACCAGTGCTTCCAGCTGGGTCTTGGTCGGATCGATGCGCAGGGTGTTGGACAGGTACGGACCACGATCCAGGTCGTTCACCCACAGGGTACCAACCGCATCGACGCCTGCCTTGCGGAAGTTCTGCAGCTGCTCTTCGCTGATCTCGTCATTGGCCTGGGCCAGCAGTTCGCCGGTCGAGGCATCAACCACGTCGTGCGACAGGATGCGGCCGACCAGGTAGTCGTCCGGCACGGCCAGGGCCGCAATGCCCGAGGCTTCCAGCTGCTTGATGTGGCGCGCGGTGATGCGCTTGCCGGCTTCCACGATGACCTTGTCGCCGTCGGCGAGGTCGAAGCCCAGGGTTTCGCCACGCAGGCGCTCCGGCACCAGCTCCAGCTGGACGCCTTCATCCGGGTTGATGTGGAAGGTGTTGATCTCGAAGAACTCGGCCAGCATCTCTTCGTTGCTGTAGCCAAGCGCGCGCAGCAGGATCGACACCGGCAGCTTGCGGCGGCGGTCGATACGGGTGAACAGCGCGTCCTTCGGGTCGAACTCGAAGTCCAGCCAGGAGCCGCGGTAGGGAATGATGCGGGCGCTGTACAACAGCTTGCCCGAGCTGTGGGTCTTGCCGCGGTCGTGGTCGAAGAACACGCCCGGCGAGCGGTGCAGCTGCGAGACGATGACGCGCTCGGTGCCGTTGACGATGAAGGTGCCGTTCTCGGTCATCAGCGGGATTTCGCCCAGATAGACCTCCTGCTCCTTCACGTACTTGATGGCCTTGGTCGACGACTCGCGGTCGTAGATCACCAGGCGCACGGTCACGCGCAGCGGGGCGCCGTAGCTCATGCCGCGCTGGCGGCATTCACGTTCGTCGAAGACCGGCTCGCCCAGCTTGTAGCCGACGTACTCCAGGGCGGCATTGCCGCTGTAGCTGGCGATCGGGAAGACTGACTTCAGCGCGGCGTGCAGGCCATGATCGGCACGCTTGGCCGGATCGATGTTCTCCTGCAGGAAATCACGGTAGGAATCCACCTGGATCGCGAGCAGGAACGGCACTTCGAGAATCGAGCGCTGCTTGCCGAAATCCTTGCGGATACGCTTCTTTTCGGTGAACGAATAGGACGTCATGAGGTCTTCCACCTTGTTGTGCGGGCCGTGCGTCCACGACCCTGAAGGGAACTTTGAAATTGTCAGTTGGAAGTCGCTGGTATTGCCGGCACCAGCACGCCTTCTCCCGCTACTTCCAACTGCCAACTCGTCTGCATCTACTTCCCTGCTGCCGCGCGATGCGCGGGCGTGCCGGGATTTGACCGCAGCCCGTGTTGGGCTTTCTACCGCCTGATTCCACCCGCGCAGTACGCGGGCCTGCAACAACGACCAAAGGCCGGGGGCTTACGCCCCCAGCCTTGGCTGCATCGCCGAGAATCGATGACGATGCAAAGGAAGTGCTTACTTGACTTCGACAGTCGCGCCAGCAGCTTCCAGGTCCTTCTTCATCTTCTCGGCGTCGTCCTTCGAAGCGCCTTCCTTCAGGACGCCACCGGCTTCGGCCAGGTCCTTCGCTTCCTTCAGGCCCAGGCCGGTGATGGCGCGGACGGCCTTGATGACTTCGACCTTCTTCTCGCCGGCCGACTTCAGGGTGACGGTGAACTCGGTCTGCTCTTCAACAGCAGCGGCCGGGCCAGCGGCAGCAGCCACGGCAACCGGAGCAGCGGCGGAGACGCCGAACTTCTCTTCGATGGCCTTGACCAGCTCCATCACTTCCATCAGGGACTTCTCGGCGATGGCGTCGACGATCTGTTCGTTGGTAAGGGACATGATTAATACCTTTGGATGATTTTCTGGGTTGAGGTTCCGTCAGGAACCACGGTAAGTCGAAACTCAGGCGGTCTCGGCGGCCGGCTCGGCAGCGGCGGTTTCGCCACCACCCTGCTTCTCGCCAACAGCCTTGATGGCGCGGGCGAACATCGTGACCGGCTCGGTCAGGACGCGGGCCAGCATGGCCAGGGCCTGATCGCGGGTCGGCAGCGAGGCCAGCACGTCGACGTGGCTTGCCGGGAACACTTCGCCACCGATGGCGACGACCTTAGCCTTCAGCTTGTCGTTGCCCTTGGCGGCTTCCTTGATCAGGCGACCGGCAGCGCCGGGCTCCTCGAGCGAGAACGCGTACAGCAGCGGACCAACCATCTGGTCCTGGGCCACGGCGAACTCGGTGCCTTCAACGGCGCGCGAAGCCAGGGTGTTCTTGACAACCTTCAAGAAAACACCGGTTTCACGAGCCTGCTTGCGCATCGCGGTCATCTGGGCGACCGTGGTGCCAGCGTATTCGGCTGCGATCAAGGAGTGGGCCTTGGCGGCGACGTCTGCCAGCTCGGCGACTACTTCTTGCTTCTGGGACAGATTGAGAGCCATTGCACTCCTCCAATTGAACTCCGCTTACGGCTCCTGCCGTGTGCGGTCCTGTGCGGCATCCGTCCTGGACGCCGGGAACACCAGGATGATGTTCCGGGGGGTGGGCCGTTCTAGACCTGGAGTGGGCCAACCTGGGAAACCCAGACGTGCGTGAACCAGAAAAACTCCAGAAGGGCACCATCTACGCAGGGTGATTCCGGGGAATCGATTAAGCGTTCATGACTGTTCCGGCGGCGACTCCCTGCCATATCGAGCTTCCGTGCCCGTCGCCGGCCCTGCCACGACCGCGCCTGCGGTCTTTGACGGCTACCGCAGGCGGTGGGCTGCCTGCGATGCCTTCAAATGTCACGGTCACGGCACCCGAAAGTACCGTGACCGCTTGAAACAATTACTTCAGGGTCAGCGACGACTGGTCGACGGTGACGCCCGGGCCCATCGTCGAGCTGACCGAAACCTTCTGCAGGTAGGTGCCCTTCGAGGTGGCCGGCTTGGCCTTGATCAGGTCCAGCAGCAGCGCGGTCAGGTTCGACTTCAGCGCGTCTTCGGCGAAGTCGGCCTTGCCGATGGTGCAGTGGATGATGCCAGCCTTGTCGGTGCGGTAACGGACCTGGCCCGACTTGGCGTTCTTCACGGCTTCACCCGGGTTCGGGGAAACGGTGCCGACCTTCGGGTTCGGCATCAGGCCGCGCGGGCCCAGCACGGTGCCCAGCTTACCGACAACGCGCATGGCGTCCGGGGTCGCGATGACGACGTCGTAGTTCAGATCGCCGGCCTGCATCTTCTCGGCCAGGTCATCCATGCCGACGGCTTCGGCGCCAGCGGCCAGGGCTTCATCAGCCTTGGCACCGGCCGGAGCGAACACGGCAACGCGGACCGACTTGCCGGTACCGGCCGGCAGGACGGTGGAGCCACGGACCTGCTGGTCGGACTTCTTCGCGTCGACGCCCAGGCGCACAGCAACGTCGATCGACTCGACGAACTTGGCCTTGGTGGCGCTCTTCAGGATGTTGATCGCGTCCTCGAAGGCGTAAGCCTTGCCCGGAACGACGGCGGCCTTGATGGCCTTCTCACGCTTGGTCTGTGCCATCTTCTTAACCCTCCACCACGAGGCCCATGGAACGGGCAGAGCCAGCGATGGTACGCACGGCGGCGTCCAGGTCGGCGGCAGTCAGATCCGGTTCCTTCGCCTTGGCGATCTCTTCCAGCTGCTTACGGGTGACCTTGCCGACCTTCTCGGTGTTCGGGCGCTTGGAGCCCGACGAGATGCCAGCGGCCTTCTTCAGCAGGGTGGTGGCCGGGGTGCTCTTGGTGATGAAGGTGAACGTACGGTCCGAGTAGGCCGTGATGATCACCGGAACCGGCAGACCCGGCTCGAGCTTCTGCGTGGCAGCGTTGAACGCCTTGCAGAATTCCATGATGTTCAGGCCGCGCTGACCCAGCGCAGGACCGACCGGCGGCGAGGGGTTGGCCTGACCGGCCTTCACCTGCAGCTTGATGTAACCGACAACTTTCTTTGCCATGTGAGTACTCTCCGGGTGCTAGCGCCTTTCGACAACAGGCTCCCCATCGGACCGGGAATCACGCGTCCCGGCATCGCGTTTTGAAATCATGCCGAAGGCCACCTTGCGGTGGCCTCGTCCTGCTGGCTTCCCAGCGGGGAGCCGCGCACTATATCAGATTTTGGGCGCCCTGTCTGAACAGGGAGGGCGACCTGAAGGCTGCCAGCCCGTGGCCGGCAGCATCACCGGGCATCAGCCGGTCTGCTTCTCGACCTGGCCGAACTCGAGCTCGACCGGGGTGGCACGACCGAAGATCAGCACCGAGACGCGCAGACGGCTCTTCTCGTAGTTGACTTCTTCGACCACACCATTGAAATCGTTGAACGGACCATCGGTGACGCGGACCATCTGGCCCGGCTCGAACAGCACCTTCGGACGCGGCTTCTCGACACCTTCCTGAACGCGGTTCAGGATGGACTCGGCTTCGGAATCGGCAATCGGCAGCGGACGATCGGCGGTACCGCCGATGAAGCCCATCACGCGCGGGGTTTCCTTGACCAAGTGCCAGCTTTCGTTGTCGATGCGCGGAATACCGGCTTCTTCGTGAGTCTCGATCTGGACCAGCACGTAACCCGGGAAGAACTTGCGCTCGGACCGGCGCTTCTGGCCGGCGCGCATCTCGATCACTTCCTCGGTCGGAACCAGGACGTCGCCGAAGCGCTCTTCCATGCCATCACGGACGATGCGATCACGCAGAGCCTGCGCCACCGACTTCTCGAAGCCCGAATAGGCGTGAACGACGTACCAACGCTTCATGCAATTCTCCTTAGCGGCTCAGGAACCACTGAGTCAGTTTCTGGATCAGGAAGTCGAAGCCACCCAGCAGCAGGCTGAGGATGAGCACCACGACAATCACGACCCAGGTCATGCGAACGGCTTCCTGGCGCGTCGGCCAGACCACCTTGCGCAGTTCGAAGCGCGACTCGGAGAGGAATTCGCGGGTGTCGCGCCCCTTGCCGGTCAGCATGAACACGCCGATACCGCCAACCAGACCGACCACGACCGCCAACGCACGCAGCTGACCCGCCCACGCGCCCAGCTGGGCGGCGCGACCGGAGTCGGCGGAGAACCAGAACCAGACGAACAGACCCGCCAGCACCAGCAGGGATGCGGCAACGTACTTGACGATATCTCCACCGCTGGCGGAGGTGTCCTTGGAATGTTCGATCTTGCTATTCATCCGGTGTGTCTGCTTTAGCGGCAAGAGCCGCTGGATAAGGTGGGCAGATGGCACGCCAGGAGGGACTCGAACCCCCAACCTGCGGTTTTGGAGACCGCTGCTCTGCCAATTGAGCTACTGGCGTACGTTTTGAAACTTGCCTTCCCTTAGACGGCGAAGGCGGACCGAGGTTCCCGGCCCGCCACTCGCGCGACCGGCAGCGCTATGCAACCGCCGGTACTGCAGGCTTACTTGATGATCTTCGAGACCACGCCGGCGCCGACGGTGCGGCCACCTTCGCGGATGGCGAAGCGCAGGCCTTCGTCCATCGCGACCGGGTTGATCAGGGTCACGGTCATCTTGACGTTGTCACCCGGCATCACCATTTCCACGCCTTCCGGCAGCTTGGCAGCGCCGGTGATGTCGGTGGTGCGGAAGTAGAACTGCGGGCGGTAGCCGTTGAAGAACGGGGTGTGACGGCCGCCCTCGTCCTTCGACAGCACGTACACTTCGCCTTCGAACTCGGTGTGCGGGGTGATCGAACCCGGCTTGGCCAGAACCTGGCCGCGCTCGACGTCGTCACGCTTGGTGCCGCGCAGCAGCAGACCGGCGTTGTCGCCTGCCTGGCCCTGGTCCAGCAGCTTGCGGAACATTTCCACGCCGGTCACGGTGGTCTTCTGGGTCGGACGGATACCGACGATTTCGATTTCGTCACCGACCTTGATCACGCCGCGCTCGATACGACCGGTCACCACGGTGCCGCGGCCCGAGATCGAGAACACGTCTTCCACCGGCATCAGGAACGGCTTGTCGATCGCACGCTCCGGCTCCGGAATCCAGGTGTCCAGCGCGTCGACCAGCTTCAGGATCGCCGGCACGCCGATCTCGCTCTGGTCGCCTTCCAGCGCCAGGCGGGCCGAACCCGAGATGATCGGGGTGTCGTCGCCCGGGAACTCGTACTTGCTCAGCAGTTCGCGCACTTCCATTTCGACCAGCTCGAGCAGCTCGGCGTCGTCGACCATGTCAGCCTTGTTCAGGAACACCACGATGTACGGCACGCCGACCTGACGCGACAGCAGGATGTGCTCGCGGGTCTGCGGCATCGGGCCGTCAGCGGCCGAGCACACCAGGATCGCGCCGTCCATCTGGGCGGCACCGGTGATCATGTTCTTGACGTAGTCAGCGTGGCCCGGGCAGTCAACGTGGGCGTAGTGACGGGTCGGGGATTCGTATTCGACGTGCGCGGTCGAGATCGTGATGCCACGAGCCTTTTCTTCCGGTGCGGCGTCGATGGCGTCATACGCCTTGAACTCGCCACCGAAGCGCTCGGCGCCGATCTTGGTCAGCGCGGCGGTCAGCGTGGTCTTGCCGTGGTCGACGTGACCGATGGTGCCGACGTTGACGTGCGGCTTGGTGCGCTCGAACTTACCCTTGGCCATGGCTGCTTATCTCGAATTCGTCTGGTGTGGTGCTGAAGATGGTGCTCACGAAAGGAATCGAACCTTCGACCTCTTCCTTACCAAGGAAGTGCTCTACCGACTGAGCTACGTGAGCGAGTTTTGCATTATGGCATGAACTCGATAATATTCAAAGTTCATTCAATGGAGCGGGAGACGGGAATCGAACCCGCACCATCAGCTTGGAAGGCTGAGGTTCTACCATTGAACTACTCCCGCACCGGGAAGTGCCACAACGTGAAGCTGGTGGAGGGAGGTGGATTCGAACCACCGAAGGCGTAAGCCAGCAGATTTACAGTCTGCCCCCGTTGGCCGCTTGGGTATCCCTCCGTTTCAACCCCATCCCGTGCCGCCGAAGCGTTGCGGTGTGTGGTGGTGAGCCCGCAATTCTGGAGATGAAGCGGGGGCCTGTCAACGCTTTTTTTCACTTTTTTTCACATGCGTCGCAAACCCTTTGATACGCAAGCCTATTGCCCGGGCAGTGCCAAGGCCTCGTCGGCGAAGATCGCCACATGCGGAACGCCGTCGGCACCAATCCAGCCGCGGTACATGCCCTGCGTGTTGAACGGCGTGGCCGCTTTTCCATCGGCGGAGAGCACGATCGCACCGCCATCCCCACCCATCTGCGGAATCGCCTCGTTGATCACGCCCCTGCCCGCCTCCGCCGGCGACTGGCCCTGGTAGCGGATACGCGCGCAGATCTCGTGCGCGGCAGCGGTGCGGATGTAGTACTCGCCCCACCCGGTTCCCGACACCGCACAGCGTGCATCGGCCCAGGTGCCGGCGCCGATGATCGGCGAATCGCCGACGCGCCCGTAGCGCTTGTTGGTCATTCCTCCGGTGGAGGTCCCCGCTGCCAGGCGCCCCTGCGCATCCAGCGCAACCGCACCGACCGTGCCGAAGTGCCGGGCCGTTTCCAGGTCGGCGTGGGCCTGGCCGCCGGCCTCCTCCTTCAGTGCGCGCTGCAGCTGCTGCCAGCGCTTGTCGGTGCGGAAGTACGAAGGATCGACCAGGGTCATGCCCTGCTCGACGGCGAACGCCTCAGCGCCCTGCCCGACCATCATCACGTGTTTCGATTCCTGCATCACGGCCGTTGCCAGCACGATCGGGTTGCGTACGCGCTGCACGCCGGCCACCGCGCCGGCCGCCTGGGTGGCGCCATCCATCACGGCCGCGTCCAGCTCGTTGCGCCCGTCGTGGGTGAACACCGCGCCTTTGCCGGCATTGAACGTGGGATCGTCCTCGAGAACGGTGATCGCTGCGGTGACCGCCGCCAGTGCAGGGCGACCGGCTGCCAGCTCGGCATGCCCCTTCAGCAGCGCCGCACGGAGTGCCGCACGTGCCGCCTTCTCCTCGGCGGCGGACAGATCCTTGCGCTCGACGCCGGCACCGCCATGGATGACCAGCAGGGGCGACGCATCCGGCGCAGCATGGGCGAGCAACGGCAGGGACAGCAGCGCAGACAGCGCCAGATGAAGCTTCATCGATATCTCCGGAAATGGAAGCGATGGCATCGAGCAGGCTCGACGAGATGCCCGAAGGGAAGCGCCGGCGCGCGGCCGGCAGCAGCGGTCAGCGACGGATCAGTTCAATCCGGCCACCGTCAACATCGACCGCTGCGTGATAGTCGGCGTCGGCCTGGAAGTCGTCCAGCCGCATGCGGCCACCGCTTGCCACCACGGTAACCGGCACAGCGTGGAAACGCAGCGGTTCGCCCTGCGTGAGCCGGTCCGCGCCACGTCCCGGGCGGACCACCCAGACCCTGCCATGACCATCGGCGCTGTACACCTGCGCGCGTCCGTCAGGCTCCACGCACAGCGCGGTGTCTTCGTCCACGCCGATGCCGATCATGTCCGGGTCGCCACTGTCCTGCGCGGCACGGGCAACGAAAACGATCAGGCGACCGAGACGATCACGCCGGTCGAAGTGGGTGTCGGTGACCACCCGCTGCAGATAGGGCATCTGCAGGAAGCCACTGTCCATCGTCACCGCGCTGCCCATCGGGTCGGCCAGCGCGGCGGCGGAGGTGACGCTGCCACCGTCAAGCGCGCCGTAGGCATAGCCACCGAGGATCGCCAATCCGGCACTGGTGCCGGCGATCGGTTTGCCGGCACGGACGTGGGCATTGAGCGCGCGGTTGAGTGCGGTCCCCTTCCAGAAGCGGATGTAGCGCGACTGGTCGCCGCCGGCGATGAAGATGGCGTCGGCCGCGGCCACCACCCGCAGTACGGCCGGGTCGTCGGCGCCACGACGGCTGTCGAACACCAGGGTCTGCACGGCGGTGGTGCCGCCGATGTCATGGTGCAGACGCTCCTGCAGCTCGTCGCTGCCGGAGGCGCGCAGGATCAGCACGCGGCCATTGCCGGCCTGCTTCAACCACCACTGGAACGCCTCCGGCACCCACTCTCCACCGCCCATCAGCATCATCGCTGGCGCCCTCGGCCCCGGTCGCGGGGCATCGAGATCGCCGGTCTCGTAATAGGCGAATCCCGGCCCCTGCAGGTCCTGCGCGGACGCGGCCAGCGGCGAGCCCAGGAGAACCAGCACTGCCAGGCCGGCAAGCACTTGGCGCAGCCTTCGATGGAACCGTCGCATCTTGATCTCCCTGAACAGAAACGACCTGCAAGCGTTTTCACTCTTTGCCAGATGGGGCATCAGTAGTCAAGAGCATGAAAAAGGCGTTAAATGCCGGCGCCCATTGCGGAAATCTGAATGGGGGATGGGCCCCTCCTCTGCGGGCCGGCATTACTTCCGGGAACTTCTCATGCGTAGACAGGCGATGGCGTGGTCGATCCAGCTGGCGTTGATGGGCCTTGCCGCTTCTGCGGCGGCCCAGGCTCCGGCCTCCTCTCCGGTACGGCAGCTCGATGCGGTGCAGGTCACCGGCTCACGCATTCCGCGCGCCCAGGTCGAGGGCCCCGCCCCGATCACGGTGATCGACGCCGAACAGATCCGTTCCAGCGGCTTCACCACCGTGCCCGACGTGCTGCGGGCAATGACCCAGAACGGTGGCGAGACGCAGAGCCAGCAATCCTCCAGCGGCGCCGACTTCTCGCCGGGTGCACAGCAGGTCGACCTGCGCGGGCTGGGACCCAACCACACCCTGGTGCTGGTCAACGGCCGCCGCATCGCCGATTTCCCGATGCCTTTCCAGGGCCGCAGCAACTTCACCGACGTGTCCAACATTCCGCTGGGCATGATCGACCGCATCGAAGTGCTGACCGGCAGCGCCTCGGCCATCTATGGTTCGGACGCGATCGCCGGCGTGGTCAACTTCATCCTCAAGAAGAAGGCCGACGGCACCACGGTCGACGTGCGCATGGGCACCACCAGTGAGGGCGGTGGCGATTCCTTCGACATGAGCCTGTCCAGCGGGTTCAGCACGGGCCGCTTCAATGCGGTGTACAGCGTGGAGCTGCAGTCGCAGACGCCGCTGTGGGCCTATGAGCGCGACATCCAGGATTCGACCCAGGACGGGCCGACCGAGGGCTCGCGCATCGCCCGCCGTGCCTACCTGCGCACCGACTACAACGATGACTACCTGGATCCGGGCGCGGCCACCTGCGATGCCCTGAGCGGACAGAATCAGGGCAGCACCTACCATGCCTTCCGCCCCCGCTATGGCTACTACTGCGGCAGCGACGCGTCGATCGGCTACGGCACCATCCTCAGCAAGCGCCGCGGCGCCAACGGCTATGCCTCGCTGAGCTATGACTTCGACAACGGCCAGCAGTGGTTCGCCGACGTGCAGATGGGTTACCACACGCTGGCGCTGATGCGCGACGTGGCGTCGTGGGGCCGCATGGCCGCCGACGGCGACGAGTCGGGCTACTTCAGCAACGAAGCCACTGGCGAAATCGAGTTCTGGCAGCGTCAGTTCTCGCCCGAGGAAATGGGTGGCCTGCGCAACGCGATGGTGCGCAGCACGCAGAAGACCTTCAGCGTGACCACCGGCTTCAAGGGCAACCTGGCCGGCAACTGGGATTACGAAGCGGCGTTGAGCCATTCGCAGTACCAGTCGCGGATCAGCTGGCCACAGATCATCGCCGGCAGGGCCAACGACCTGTTCCTGGGCCCGCAGTTGGGCGAGGACGACGACGGCTTCCCGATCTACAACGCTGACCCGTCGCGGCTGTACCGACCGCTGACCCGCGCCGAGTACGACGCGATCGCCGCACGCACCACCTATACCCCGAAGTCCCGCACCGAGACGGCCGCCCTCACCCTGACCAACGGCTCGCTGTTCGCCCTGCCCGGCGGCGATGCCGGTTTTGCCGCGACCGTGGAAGTGGGCCAGCAGGCCTACGCGCTGAATCCCGATCCGCTGGCGACCCAGTACTACTACTACAGCTGGAAGGATTCCGACGGCAAGGGTTCGCGCAACCGCTGGGCAACGGCCGCCGAGCTGCGCATGCCGCTGCACGAGACGATCAACCTGAGCGTGGCCGGTCGCTATGACCAGTACCGCTACTCCGGCCACACGATCGGCAAGGCGACCTGGAGCGGCGGCCTTGAGTGGCGCCCGGTCGAGAGCCTGCTGGTGCGCGGCTCGTACGGCACGGCCTTCCGCGCCCCGGACCTGCACTACGTGTTTGCCGGCCCCGGCAACGACGAGACCAGCGCCGAGGACCTGTACAGCTGCCGCGCCGAACAGGCCGACGACTGCTCGGACTACGAGCGCAACGTCATCCGCAGCCGCAGCGGCAACCGCGAGCTGGACCCGGAGACCAGCACCTCGTGGAGCGCAGGCTTCGTCTGGTCGCCGGCCGCAGGGCTGGATCTTTCGGTGGATTGGTTCGACATCGACATGCGCAGGCAGGTGCAGGACATGGACGTGCGCACGATCCTGGCCAGTGAAGCGAACTGCCGCCTGGGCGACGCCGACATCACGTCACCAACCTGCGTGGACGCACTGGCGCGGGTGACCCGGACCGCCGACGGCCGCCTGTACGGGGTGCATGTGAATCCGATCAACGTGGCACGCGAGTCGACCTCGGGCATCGATGCGGGCCTGCGCTACCGCCTGCAGACCGGTATCGGTGACTTCATCTTCAACGGCAGCCACACCTGGGTGAAGAAGCACGATTTCCAGCGCTACACCGGCGATGCGATCGAGGACCAGTTCGCGGTGAACAGCGGCTTCGACATCCCACGCACCAAGAGCAGCGTCAGTGTGACGTGGGAAAAGGATGCGTGGTCGGCCACCGTGTACGGTTCGCGACTGGGCAAGCTGCCCACCTCGGACAGCTACGACCAGGTGTTCGACTGGGACAGCGGCGACAGCCCGTACATCAGGGCCACGTACCGCTACAACGCGTCGGTGCAGTATCGCTTCGACGACCACTCGCGCCTGTCTCTGTCTGTGGTCAACGTGTTCAACAAGATGCCGCCGAAGGACGCCACATACACGGCGTACCCGTACTACGACGTCTCCTGGTTCGACAGCGTGGGCCGCACGATAAATCTGCAGTACACGCACAAGTTCGGCGGCAGCGCGCTGTAAGGCGTGCCGCTGCATTGAACTCAGGCGGGAAGACGGGGGCGCAGGCCTCCGTCCCCTTCCGCGTGCAGTTCCGCTCAGGACGTAGACTGCGCCGGCTCCGCAAAGCGCCAGAAGACACGGACCACATCAAGCATCTGTCCATGCAGTTCGTCGTACCGGGCAATCACCCCCGGCGCGAACGTCGCATTACCATTCGCGTCCAGCGGAACCGGCTCCCCCAGCGCGCGGGCCATGTCGATGTAGAAATAATGCATATCACCGTAGGGACGCTTGCTGTCCATCAGCATCACTGCTCTCCCCAGCGTGCGGGTGTTCATGCTCCGCAGCAGTGCAAGGTGTTCCGGTGACACTGCCACCACTTCATCGCCCCGGGAGCCATCCGTGGCCGCGGTCAGGACGTAGCGACCGGGCTCAAGCCTTCCCCCGACGATGAAGCTGGATGCGATCCGGGCAAGCCGTCTGGCAACGGCCTGCCCCTCATCGGTGCGTCGTCCTGCTGGCTCCCGGCAGATACGGCCCAGTGCTGCATAGGCGATCAGTGCCTCTGGATCCTCCGGGTCAACAGAGTCCAGGTAGATACCACCGCTTTCGCTGAAGTCCGCTTCGGGTCGCAGCCGCTCGCGCATGGCACTCAACAGGCTGACGGCACTGCACTCCGGGGCTGATGCACTCCCTCTTGCAGGCCGCACGACCATGTATTGGCAGCCGTAGGCCAGAAGCAACCCGAGGGCCGCGATCGCCACTACCCACCCATACGTTCGCGTCGTCATAGCAACTCTCCGGGTCGCGCACAGGCATGATGCCGCCCGTGTCAGTGGAAGGGTCAGAGGCCAGCCTGAAGCAGCACCGCGCCGCGCACCATGCAACAAGTCCGAAATCGGAATCTGCTGTTGGCCGTGGTTTTCCACACCACGCGTGGAAAGCGATGGGGGCTTGGTGTGGACAAGTAGGCGAGAGCCTTGCGCCTCAGGCGTTTCCATGCATGGTGATTTTTTGTCCACGACTGCGATTGTTTTCCACACGCAGCGTGGAAGGCAATGGGAACTTGATGTGGACAAGTGGGTGAGAGCGTTGTCGCGCAGGCGTTTCCAAGCGCGGTGAAATTTTGTCCACGGCGTGCGGACAAGCTTCTGTAGAGCCGAGCCCATGCTCGGCTCCGGCTGGCATCAGCCGGGCATGGGCTCGGCTCTACAGCGGCACGCTGGGTTTTCCACACCGCGCGTGGAAAGCGGTGGGGGTTTGATGTGGACAAGTGTGTGCGAACGTTGCGCTGCAGGCGTTTCAGAGCATGGTCAATTTTTGTCCAGCGCAGAGACGGATGCCGGAAACGCGGACGCCCCGCTCGGGGCGGGGCGTCCGGGGTCGATCCGATGCCGCTGGATCAGACGTTGAAGCGGAAGTGCAGCACGTCGCCTTCCTGCACGCGGTATTCCTTGCCTTCCAGGCGCAGGCGACCGGCTTCCTTGGCACCGGCTTCGCCCTTGTACTTGATGAAGTCGTCATACGCGATGGTTTCGGCGCGGATGAAGCCCTTCTCGAAGTCGGTGTGGATGACCGCGGCGGCCTGCGGGGCGGTGGCACCCTTGCGCACGGTCCAGGCGCGGACTTCCTTCACGCCGGCAGTGAAGTAGGTCTGCAGGCCCAGCAGGCTGTAGGCCGCGTTGATCACGCGGTTCAGGCCCGGCTCGCTCAGGCCCAGGTCGGCCAGGAACGTGTCGCGATCCTCGTCGTCAAGCTGCGACAGTTCTTCCTCGATCGCGGCGGACACCGGTACCACCTGCGCGCCCTCGGCGGCAGCGTGCGCGCGCACGGCTTCCAGGTGCGGGTTGTTCTCGAACCCGTCCTCCAGCACGTTGGCGATGTACATCACCGGCTTCAGGGTCAGCAGGAACAGGTCGCGCACCAGCGCCTTCTCTTCCTCGTCCAGACCCACCGAACGGCCGGACTTGCCGTCAGAAAGCGCAGCCTGCAGCTTGGCCAGCACCGGCTTGCGCGCGGCGGCCTCCTTGTCGCCACCCTTGGCCGCGCGCTCGGCGCGGTTCAGCGCCTTCTCGACGCTGTCCAGATCAGCCAGGGCCAGTTCGGTATCGATGGTTTCGATATCCGAAATGGGATCGACCTTGTTGTTGACATGGATGACGTCGGCGTTCTCGAAGCAGCGCACCACGTGGGTGATCGCATCGACTTCGCGGATGTGCGCGAGGAACTTGTTGCCCAGTCCTTCGCCGCTGGCAGCGCCGGCGACCAGGCCGGCGATGTCGACGAATTCCACGGCGGTCGGAATGACCTTCTGCGGGTTGATGATCGCTGCCAGCTCGTTCAGGCGCGGGTCCGGCACCGGCACGATGCCGACGTTCGGTTCGATGGTGCAGAACGGGAAGTTCGCCGCGGCGATGCCCGCCTTGGTCAGCGCGTTGAACAGGGTCGACTTGCCGACGTTGGGCAGGCCGACGATGCCGCATTTGATACCCATCTTTGACAACCTCTGGGGTGAAATTGATTGGGAAAACAGCGCGCGCGCCGCTTTCCCAAGCTGTTTCAATCGATCATTGCGGGTGCCAACCGGGGTTGGCAGCTACTTCGGGGTGTTCAGGCGCTTCATCGCTTCATTGAAATCGCCCTGTACGGCCAGCGGCATCACGTCGATCGCATCGTCGATGGCGCGCGCGATCAGCAGGTCGTCGTCCTTGGACGGGCGGCCCAGCACCCAGCCCACCACGCGATCCTTGTGGCCGGGATGGCCGATGCCCACGCGCAGGCGATGGAACTTGCCGTGACCCAGCAGGCGGATGGTGTCACGCAGGCCATTCTGGCCGCCATGACCGCCGTCGAACTTGAGCCGCGCCACACCGGGCGGGAGGTCCAGTTCATCATGCGCCAACAGGGTTTCCTCGGGCTCGATCTTCCAGAACCGCTGCGCGGCGGTGACCGATTTGCCACTGAGGTTCATGAAAGTGGCAGGCTTGAGCAGCCATACCGTCTGCCCGGCGATCTCGACCTTGGCGGTCTCGCCGAACAGCTTGCTGTCCACGTTCCATCGCGCCCCTGCCTTTTCCGCCAGGGCCTCAACGAAATGAAACCCGGCATTGTGCCGGGTCCGGGCGTGCTCCGATCCGGGATTGCCCAGACCGACGATCAGTCGCAGTCCTGCCATTGGATCTTCCTGTAGATGCCGGGGCGGGGGGGGGGGGGGGGCGGGGCCGGCGGGGGGGGGGGGGCGGGCGGGGGGGGGGGGGGGGGGGGGGGGGCGGGGAAGGGGGGGGGGGGGGGGGGGGGGGGGGGGGGGGGGGGGGGG
>NZ_JBRRES010000035.1:0-44799 GCF_056760395.1 Stenotrophomonas sp. STEN009
ACCCCCCCCGCGCGCCAGGCTGCACCACCACCCCCATACCTCTGCCCCCTAATAATACGGGGGGGCGCCGGGCGCCCCGCCCCCCCCCAAGCCCGTAGTGGTGGTGAAGTCCGGCCGCAGCGAGCGCGTGCAGCCTGGCAGCCGCGATACCCATGTGCAGGCGCTTGCACGAGCCGATGATGTCTACGGCGCTGCGTTCAACCGCGCCGGCCTGCTGCGCGTGGGTGCCCTGGACGAGCTGTTCACCGCCGCAGAGACCCTGGGCCGGCTGGGTACCTTCCCGGGCCGTCGGCTGGCCATCCTCAGCAATGGGGGCGGCGTCGGCCGGCTGGCCGTGGACCAGCTGGCCGCGCTGCGCGGAACCCTGGCGAACCTGTCCGACAGCACGGTCGAAAAGCTCGATGCGGTGCTGCCGCAGGGCTGGTCGCGCAGCAATCCAGTGGATATCGTGGTGGATGCCGATGGTGATCGCTATGCCGCGGCCATCGAGGCCCTGCTGGCCGACAACGAGAACGATGCGGTGATGGTGGTCAACGTACCGACGGCGTTCACCTCCTCGGCCGACGCCGCGCAGGCGCTGACCCGCACGCTCGGCCTGCGCCCGCGCCACCATCGTGACAAGCCGGTGTTCGCCGTGTGGCTGGGCAACGATGACCAGGCCACCGCCACGCTCAATGCGGCGCGCGTGCCGACCTATCCCACCGAAGCCGAAGCGGTACGTGGCTTCCAGCATCTGGTGCGCTATCGGGAAGCGCAGAACGCACTGATGGAAACCCCGCCGAGCCTGCCGCAGGACTTCAGCGTGGATGCGGCCGCGGCGCGCACGCTGGTCGAGGCCGCGCTGGCCAACGGCCAGCAGTGGCTGGACCCGTTGGCCACGCACGAGCTGCTGAAGGCCTATGGCATTCCCTCCGCGCCGGTGATGCATGCGCGCGACGCGCACGAGGCCATGGATCTGGCGCAGCCGCTGCTGGAGCGGGGTGCGACCGTCGCCTTGAAGATCCTGTCACCGGACATCCCGCACAAGTCCGAAGTGGACGGCGTGCGCCTGAACCTGTCGACGCTGCCGGCGGTGCAGGCTGCGGCCAAGGCGATCCTGTCGCGTGCACGCCAGCTGCGCCCGGATGCACGCATCGACGGTCTGCTGGTGCAGCCGACCATCGTCCGCCCGAAAGCGCGTGAACTGATCGTGGGCATCGCCGATGACGCGACCTTCGGCCCGGTGATCGTGGTCGGTCGCGGCGGCACGGCGGTGGAGGTGATCAACGACAAGGCACTGGCCTTGCCGCCGCTGGATCTGCGCCTGGCCCACGAGCTGATCGGGCGTACCCGTGCGTCGCGGATCCTCAAGGCCTATGGCGATGTTCCCGCTGCCGATGAGCGCGCACTGGCCCTGGCGCTGGTGAAACTGGCGCAGCTGGCCGCCGACATTCCGGAAGTGCGCACGCTGGATATCAATCCGCTGCTGGTCGATGGCAAGGGCATTCTCGCTCTCGATGCACGCGTCGCCATCGCGCCTTCGCGCATCCTGCACAAGGGTCGCGGCCATCCGCGCTTCTCGGTGTTCCCGTATCCGAAGGAGTGGGAGCGCACCATCGAGCTGTCCGATGGCGGTCACGCCTTCGTGCGCCCGGTGCGCCCCGAGGACGACGCGCTGTTCCGCGCGTTCTTTGCCCGGGTCAGCGACGAGGATCTGCGCCTGCGCTTCTTCCAGTCGGTGAAGCACTTCAGCCACGAATTCATCGCTCGCCTGACCCAGCTCGACTATGCGCGCTCGATCGCGCTGGTGGCCATCGAACCGCGCAGCGGCGAGATGCTCGGCGCCGTGCGCCTGCACGCGGATGCGGATTATCACCGCGGCGAGTACGGCATCCTGATCCGCTCCGACCTGAAGGGCCATGGCATCGGCTGGCGCCTGATGGCGATCATGATCGAGTATGCGAAGTGGCTGGGGCTGCACGTGGTCGAGGGACAGGTGCTGCGCGAGAACAGCACCATGCTGGCGATGTGCCAGAGCCTGGGCTTCAAGACCCGGCTGGACCCGGACGACCCGACGGTGATGATGGTGACCCTGCCGGTGCAGCAGGTGGACGTTCCCGAGGTACCGCCGGTGGCGTGAGCGTCACCTCATCGGCGGCGTCGTAACGCCGAAGTGATCGTGGCATACCGTCCGTGCGGTTGCGACAATGCGGGCCATGACTGACCGCATACCCTTGCTGCTGCTCCCCGGCCTGCTCAACGATGCCGAGCTGTGGCGCGCGCAGCTGGCCGACCTGGCCGATATCGCCGAGTGCAGCGTGGGCGACCAGACCCGCGGCGCGACCCTGCAGGCGGTGGCCGAGGATGTGCTGGCGCAGGCACCTGCGCGCTTCGCGCTGGCCGGGTTCTCGCTGGGAGGCTTCGTTGCCCAGCAGATCCTGCGCGTCGCACCGGAGCGGGTGCTGCGGCTGGCGCTGATCGACACCTCGATCCACGCCGATTCGCCGGAGCGTGCCGAGCAGCGTCGCAGCCAGCGCGCCAGCGTGCGCCTGCCCGGGAAGTTCCATGGATTCGGTGACGTCCTGATGCGCAGCTACATCGATGCCTCGCGGCTGGACGACTATGTACTGGTGCAGCGCGTGCGCGACATGACGGCGCGTCTTGGCGCGGAGGTGTTCCTGCGACAGAGCGCGCTGGAACGTCGTGACGGCCACGATGTGCTGGCCGGATATCGCGATCCGCTGCTGATCGTGTGCGGTGCCAACGACCGCATCACGCCATTGGCGGTGAGCGAGGAGATGCACGCGCTGGTACCGCACTCGCAGCTGGTGGTGGTGCCCGACTGCGGGCACCTGGCGCCGATGGAGAAGCCGGATGAGGTCAGTGCGGCGATGCGCGGGTGGCTGCTGCAGGACTGAAGGGCCCGCCGGGCATGGCCCGGCGCTACCTGTGGCGATCCGGTAGCGCCGGAGCGCGCCCGGCGGCCCCCATCGTCATCGTCCGGTAGCGCCGGGCCGTGCCCGGCGGCTTCGGCTCAGTCCCAGGCCGGCGCGATGCCTTCCGGATTGGCCAGCCGATGCCCGCGGTCGAGCCTGGCAATCTGTGCCATGTCCTCCTCGGTCAAACGGATGGCCGCCGCTTCCAGATTGGAGGCCAGGTTCTCGCGCCGGGTCGAGGACGGAATCACCGCAAAGCCCTGCTGCAGTGCCCATGCCAGTGCGATCTGTGCCGGCGTGGCCTGGTGGCGGCCGGCGATGGCCTGGATCACCGGGTCCTTGATGACTTCGCCATAGGCCAGGCTCATGTAGGCGGTGACAGGGATGCCGTTTTCCTGCAGGAACTTCACCAGCAGGCGATTCTGCAGGTATGGATGGATCTCGACCTGATTGGTGGCGATGGCGTCGGCGCCGAGGATGCCGATTGCCTTGCGCGTCTGCGCGATGGTGAAGTTGGAGATGCCGATCTCCCTGGTGAGGCCCTGCGCCCTGGCTTCGGCCAGCGCCGGCAGGTACTCCTCCATCGGCACGTCGACCTTGTCGTTCGGTGAGGGCCAGTGGATCAGCGCCAGGTCGACATGGTCGGTGCGCAGCTTCTTCAGGCTGTCGTGCAGGCTGGCCAGCAGCGCATCGCGCTTGAACTCGGTGATCCAGACCTTGGTGGTCAGGTAGATCTCGTCACGCGGCACGCCGGATTCGGCGATGGCCTGGCCGACCTCGGCCTCGTTGTCGTAGATCTGCGCGGTATCGATGGCGCGGTAACCGACGTCCAGTGCGTTGCGTACCGAGTCGATCACAGTCTGGCCTTTCAGGCGGAAGGTGCCGAGACCGAAAGCGGGGACAGTCATGGGGGAACTCCAGCTAATGGGGGGAAGGGCGCGGTAGATCCGCACAAGGGTAGGGCAGGGCCTGCATGCATGCCGGCAACGGTGCATTGCGCAGGCGTGGAGATGCGTCGGTAGTGAGCGGCGTCGTATCAGTGTGCGGTGATCGCGGTGCCCTCGGCGCGGTCGTCGATGCCGTCCCGACGGTCCAGGCGGCCGCTGAGCACGGTCAATGCATAGGCACCCACCACCACCAGCGCGCCCAGCCACGGCGTATGCATCAGGCCGACGTTCTCCACCACCAGGCCGCCCAGCGATGCGCCCAGGGCGATGCCGATGTTGAATGCAGCGATGTTCAGTCCGGATGCCACGTCGGTGGCCTGCGGCGCATAGCGCTGCGCCTGCTTGACCACATAGACCTGCAGTCCGGGCACGTTGCCGAAGGCCACCGCACCCAGGGCCAGCACCGTCAGCAACATCAACACCGTGTTGTAGGCGGTGAAGGTGAGCGCCAACAGGACCATGGCCAGCAGGGCGAAGATGCGCCTGAGCGCCGGAACCGGACCCATGCGGTCGGCCATGCGGCCGCCCCACAGATTGCCGATCGCCACCGACACGCCATACACCAGCAGCACCAGGCTGACCGCGTTGGCCGAGAAGCCGGTGACGTCCTGCAGGATGGGCGCCAGGTAGGTGAAGGCCAGGAACGTGCCGCCGTAGCCCAGTGCCGTCATCGCGTAGACCAGCAGCAGGCGCGGCTGGGCCAGCACGGCCAGCTGCTGGCGGAAGCAGGCGGGCGCGCTCTGCGGCACAGTGCGCGGCACGAACAGCGCCGCGCCGACCAGGGCGATCACACCCAGGCCGGCCACGGCCAGGAAGGTCGCGCGCCAGCCCAGGTGCTGGCCGATGAAAGTGCCCAGCGGCACGCCGGTCACCAGTGCGACGGTCAGCCCGGTGAACATGATCGCGATCGCGCTGGCGGCCTTTTCTTTCGGCACCACCGCCGTGGCGATGATCGAGCCGATCGAGAAGAACACGCCATGGGCGAGGCCGGTCAGGATGCGGGCGACAATCAGCGAGGCGTAGCCCGGTGCCATCCAGGCGATGACGTTGCCCAGCGTGAACAGCGCCATCAGTGCCACCAGCAGGGTCTTGCGCGGCACGCGGCCGGTCAGCGCGGTCAGCACCGGCGCGCCGATGGCTACGCCCAGGGCGTACAGCGAGACCAGCAGGCCGGCCGAAGGCAGGCTGACCTGCAGGTCGGCGGCAATGGTCGGAATCAGGCCGACGATGACGAATTCGGTGGTGCCGATGGCGAAGGCGCCCAGGGTCAGCGCCAGCAGGGCGAGAGGAATGCCGCGGATCATGGCGGGCTCCGGAGGAAGGAAGGCGCGCAGTGTGCGCGGCCCACCTTTGTCGAAAAACCGGTCTTCACGCCAATCACTCTTGCCTGGTGGTCAATAATGGCGCCATGAAGACCACCCTCGATGAAATGCAGGCCTTTCTGGCCGTGATCGACAGCGGTTCGATCAGTGCCGCCGCCGAGCAGCTGGGTCAGACCCCTTCCGGGGTGAGCCGGGCGCTGGGCCGGCTGGAGGACAAGCTGGGCACCACCCTGCTGACCCGTACCACGCGCCGGCTGCACCTGACCGCCGAAGGCGAGGCCTACCTGCGCCATGCACGGGCGATCATCGACGCGGTGGAGTCGGCCGAAGAGCAGATGGCGGCGCGCCGCGAGCGCCCGGCTGGACGCCTGCGGGTGGATGCGGCCATGCCGTTCGTGCTGCACGTGATCGTCCCCCTGGTGGCGGGCTACCGCGCGCGATACCCGGAGGTGCAGCTGGAGTTGAACAGTTCCGAACGCTACATCGACCTGCTGGAACGACGCACCGACGTGGCCATCCGCATCGGCCCACTGGCCGACTCAACGCTGCACGCGCGCTCGCTGGGCCGCTGCCGGCTGCAGCTGCTGGCCAGCCCGGGCTACCTGGCCGAGCACGGTGAACCGGCCAGCGTGGCGGCGCTGGGTCAGCACACGCTGCTGGGATTCAATGAACCCGAATCGCTGAACCGCTGGCCCGTGCCGGGCGACGCCGACGGCCAGCTGATGGTACGGCCGGACATCGCCGTATCCAGCGGCGAGACCCTGCGCCGGTTGGCGGTGGAAGGGGTGGGCATCACCTGCCTGTCGGACTTCGTCACCGAACGCGACCGTGCTGCCGGCACGCTGGTGCCGGTACTGGCTGCACAGACGCTGGATGTCTACCAGCCGATCCACGCCGTGTACTACCGCAACACGGCGGTCTCGGCGCGGATCAGCTCGTTCCTGGACCATCTCGGTGACGCGATGGTGCAGTCGGATTACCTGCGCTGAGGCATGCCGCGCTCGCCGGGCATGGCCCGGCGTTACCTGCGCGTTCGGCAGAGCCGGACCCATGCTCGGCTGCACAGGGTCCATGCAGTCCTTCAGGCCGCGCGCGCCAGCGCATCGCCGCTCGCCGCGGGGGGCGACAGATCGAACACATCCACCGCGTCCATCAACCGGTCCGCCTGCTGCTCCAGGCTGCGCGCGGCGGCGCTGGCCTCTTCCACCAGCGCGGCATTCTGCTGGGTCGCGCCGTCCATCTGCACCACGGTCTGGTTGACCTGTTCGATGCCTGCACTCTGTTCCTGCGACGCGGCGGAGATCTCGGCCATGATGTCGGTCACGCGCTGCACCGAGGCGACGATCTCGGCCATGGTCATGCCCGCCTGGCGCACGCGTTGTGCGCCATCGGCTACCTGGTCCACCGAGGTATCGATCAGCGTCTTGATCTCCTTGGCCGCATTGGCTGAACGCTGCGCCAGCGTACGCACCTCACTGGCCACCACGGCGAAGCCCCGGCCCTGCTCACCGGCACGCGCAGCCTCCACCGCTGCGTTCAACGCCAGGATGTTGGTCTGGAAGGCGATGCCATCGATCACGCTGATGATGTCGGCGATCTGCCGCGAAGAAGCTTCGATCGCCCCCATCGTCGCCACCACCTGCGCGACCACCTCGCCGCCCTGCGAGGCAACCTCGTGCGCGCCGATCGCAAGCTGGTTGGCCTGGCGGGCGTGCTCGGCGTTCTGGCGCACGGTGGAGGTCAGTTCCTCCATCGACGCTGCGGTCTCCTCCAGGTTGGCGGCCTGCTGCTCGGTGCGGCGCGACAGGTCGTTGTTGCCGGCGGCGATCTCGGCGGCCGCGGCATGGATGCTGCCCGAAGTGTGCTTGATGTCGGTGACAATGGTGGCCAGCTGCGCCGCAGTCGTGTTGGCATCGCCAGCGATGCAGGCGAACACGCCCTGGAAGCTGCCGTGCATGCGCGCGCCAAGCCGGCCATCGGCAATCGCGCGCAGCATCGTTGAGACCTCGCCGAGATTCTGCTCGGTGGTCTGCATGAGCTGGTTCAGGCCCTCCACCATCGCGCGGAAGTCATGCTCGAAGCGCGCGCTGTCACCGCGCTGGCTGAAATCGCCGGCCGCAGCGGCGGCGGCAAGGCGGCGGATCTCGCCGTTGATGGTGCCAAGGTTGGCCTTGGCAGTATCCAGCGCTTCGGTGATGACGGCCTTCTCGCCTGGCAGGCGCTCCATGTCCTCGCTGAGATCGCCCACCGCATAGCGGCCCATGATCGTGATCGCGCGCATCTTCACCCGGATGTGCGCGTCGACCAGCGCGTTGCTGTCGGCCACCATGGTTCCGAATGCGCCAGGGAAGGCGCTGGCATCCATGCGATAGCTGATCGAGCCGGCGTCATGCGCCTTCGCCATTGCCGCCTGCGCCTCGAGCACGCCGCCCACCGTGGCCTGCACGGCCTGCATGGCCTGCGCCAGCCGGCCCACTTCATCGCGGCTGCGAACCTGCACGACGTGCTGCAGGTCGCCAGCGGCCACGGCGCGCGCAGCCGCCTCCACCGCCAGCACCGGTTGCACCACCGCGCGGCGCAGCCACCAGGCCAGGCCCATCAGCAGCAGCGCAGCGGCGACCACGGTCAGCACCGCGCACAGCAGCAGCATCTGCCTTGCCTGCTGCGCGCGCGTGGCCACCGCGGCCTCGGCCACCCGGGTGGCCTGCGTGCTCAGCGCGTCCAGCGATGCGGCCACCGCGCGGTCCTTGCCCCGCACCAGGGTATCGCCGGCAGTGGCATCGTAGCCGGCAGCAGCAAACGCCTGCAGTGCAGCGTGATAGTCCTTCTGCAGCTGCGCATGCAGGCCAGCGAAGGCGAGGGCGAGCTCGCGCGTACGGGTATCGGGGCTGCCGGCCAGCCCGCGTGCCAGTCCATCGACGATTCTGCCTTCGCTGTCGAATGCATCCAGATGACGCTGGCGCAGGACCGGATCGTGGCCCCGCAGCAGCACGTTCTTCCATTCCTGCACCTGGCCACGGAACTCGCGCTGCAGGCGTTCGGCATCGCGGCCATGGGCGACTTCGGCAGGCACCTCGGCAGACAGCTTCAGCCAGGCCGACGCCAGGCCGGCCAAGGCACACAGCAGGATGACGGCGAGGCCAAGGGATACGGCGCCGAGCAGCTTCGTCTGCAGTCGCGGCGCATGGGGAGAGGCATTCATGGGGCGAGATCTCGGAAGGGGGGCGATGCGGTATCGACCTGATCTCGCGTGCTCTGAAGTGCGATAAGGATCACATTATCGTTTCGTTCAACGAGGTGAAGGAAATGTTTCATAGGACAGATGTGTCCATATGGAACGAAACAGGACGCTCGACAGGGGATATAAATGTAACTATTGTTGTTACATGAAATCCTCGAACCCGCTTTCCGACGCGCTGCACGTGATGGCCCATCTCGTGGGCCAGCAGGGGCCGCGCACCTCCGAACAGCTGGCCATGTGCCTGCCGACCCATCCGGTGGTGATCCGCCGGCTGCTGGCACAGATGCACAAGGCCGGGTTGGTGCGCAGCACACGCGGGCACGGCGGTGGCAGCCAGCTGGCGCGCGATGCGACCCGCATCACGCTGCACGACATCTACCTGGCGGTCGGCGCACCGCCGCTGGTGCAGATCGGCACACGCGGCGCAGGTCGTGGCTGCCCGATCCAGCAACTGGTCGATTCGGCGCTGCTCGATGGCGCCCGCGAAGCGCAGCGATTGCTGGAACACCGCCTGCAGTCCACCACGCTCGACCAGCTCGGCGCGGAGTTCGCGCGCCACCTCGCCCATCACCGCTCCCTGGAAGGACACCATGAATCCTGAAGTGATCATCGTCGGCGGCAGTTACGCCGGCATCGCCGCGGGCCTGATCCTGGCCCGCGCACGCCGCGCGGTCACCATCATCGACGCCGGCCTGCCCCGCAACCGTGCGGCCAGCCATTCGCATGGCGTCCTCGGCCTGGACGGCATCAGTGGTACCGAGCTGTTGAAGACGGCGCGCCAGCAGCTGCTGGACTATCCCAGCGTGCGCTGGATCCATGCCGAGGCCGCGCACGCCACCGCCAGCCCCGACGGTGTCGAGGTCCGCACCGCGGATGGCCAGGTGCTGGCCGCACGCAAGCTGCTGCTGGCCAGTGGCATCAGTGACCAACTGCCGGACCTGCCCGGCCTGGCCGAGCGCTGGGGCAGCACCGTGCTGCATTGTCCCTACTGCCATGGCTACGAAGTCGGCGGCGGAGCGATCGGCGTGCTCGGCGGCCATCCGATGTCGGCCGGCAAGGCACCGCTGTTCGCCGACTGGGGCAATGTCACCTTCTTCAGCCAGGCGGGGGAGATCAGTGAGGAGGAACGCGTGGCCATGCAGCAGCGTGGCGTGCAGATCGAGATCTCGCCGGTGATTGCCGTGCAGGGCGACCAGCCGACCTGGCTGGAAGTGGAACTGGCCGATGGCCGCCGCATCGCCCAGCGCGCGCTGTTCGTTCCAGCCACCCAGGCGATGGCCACGCCGCTGGTGCAGCAGCTGGGCTGCGCGCTGGTCGAAAGCCCGCTCGGCGTGCTGATCGAGGTGGACGCGATGAAGCAGACCTCGGTGCCGAACGTGTACGCCGCAGGCGACGCGACCACGGTTGGCAATATCACCCTGGCCGCCGCCGAAGGGGTGCGTGCCGGGATCGGCGTACATCACGCGCTGGTCAGCGAAGACAGCATCGGGTGACGGAAAGGGCCGGATTCCGCTCTCTTGAACGACACCCGGCCCGCCCCATCAGCCTTTGACGCACAGCACCTGGCGCAGTGTGTGGACCACGTCCACCAGGTCGAGCTGGGCGGCCATCACGTCGTCGATCGACTTGTACGCCGCCGGCGATTCATCCAGCACGCCGCTGTCCTTGCGGCATTCCACATGCGCGGTCGCCTCGCGGTGCTGGGCCAGGGTGATCCGCTCGCGTGCCGTGCCGCGGCTCATCACCCGGCCTGCGCCGTGGCTGCAGCTGTGGAAACTGTCTGCATTGCCCTTGCCACGCACGATGTAGCTGCGCGTGCCCATGCTGCCGGGGATGATGCCCAGCTCGCCCTGGCGTGCACTGACCGCACCCTTGCGGGTGACCAGCAGTTCCTGCCCGGCGTGCGTTTCCTTCTGCACGTAGTTGTGGTGGCAGTTGACGGCCATCGCCGCCAGCCGGAACGGCGGCAGCCGATGCCGCATCTCGGCCAGCACGCGCGCCATCATCGCCTCGCGATTGTGCCGCGCGTAGTCCTGCGCCCAGGACACCGCTTCCACGTAGTCGTCGAACAGCGGCTCGCCTTCCATGAAGAAGGCCAGGTCCTTGTCAGGCAGATGGAAACCGAGCACGCGGCGCTCCAGCTCGCGACGCGCCTGCTCGATGAAGTACGTGCCGATCAGGTTGCCGGTGCCACGCGAGCCGCTGTGCAGCATTACCCACACGGCATCCGTTTCATCCAGGCACAGCTCGATGAAGTGGTTGCCACCTCCCAGCGTGCCCAGCTGGCGATCGAGCTTGTCGGTGCGGATCCGGCGATGCCTGTCCTTGATCTTCTCCAGGCCAGCGGCCAGGCCGGACTGCACCAGCCGCGTGTGGATGCTGTCGGGCATGCGCTGATGCTCGCCACCGCGACCGTTGCCGACCGGGATGCTGCGCTCGATGCTGTTGCGCAGCTGCCGCAGGTCATCGGGCAGGTCGTTGGCCTGCAGCGTCGTGCGCACCGCGGCCATGCCGCAGCCGATGTCCACGCCCACCGCCGCCGGAATGATCGCCCCGCGGGTCGGGATCACCGAGCCGACGGTCGCGCCCTTTCCCAGGTGCACGTCCGGCATCACGGCCACCCAGGGCCCGACGAATGGAATGGCGGCGATGTTGCGCAGCTGCTCATGGGCCTGCGCTTCCAGCGGCACGCCGTTCACCCAGCCCTTGATCGGCGTGGTGCCCTCGGCATGCAGCCATTGATAGGTGTGTTGTGTATCCATGTTGCAATCCATCTCCATGATGGGCCGGCGGCGCGTCCCTGCGCCGCCCCAGCCCCCTACTTCATCGTCACCAGCTGCTTCAGCACGCCATCCAGGCCGCCGAACACGGTGAGCTTGTCGATCTTCTCGGTGACCTTCTCCAGCGCCTCCAGCTCCTTCAACCGCATCAGCACCGGGTTGTCCTCGATCAGCCTGGCGGTATTGAGCTGCGAGCGGGTGGCGTTGGCCTCTTCGCGGCGGCGGATCACGCTGGCCTGTGCCTGCTTCTCGGCCAGCACCACGCCGTTGAGGATCTCCTTCATCTCGCCCGGCAGGATCACGTCCTTGATGCCGACACCCAGCAGCTGCACACCGTGGCCCTCGATCGCGGCCCGCACGTGCGCGGCGATCTCACCGTCCAGCGCCGCCTTCTCGCCCAGCAGCTCATCCAGGCTGCGCGTGGCGATTGCCTGGCGCAGGCCGAACTGCAGCTGCCGGTAGATGAACTCGTCGGCGTTGCTGAGCGTGCGGTGTGCACGCACCGGGTCGACCACCTGTACGGTCGCGGCCAGGTTCACCCGCAGGGTCACCTTGTCGCGGCTGAGCAGCTCTTGGCCGGACACGTCGAGCGAACGCGCGCGCAGTTCGACGCGCTCCACCGACACGTTGCCGTTGAAATTCCAGAACGCGTGCAGTCCGGCATCCAGGGTCTGTCGCAGCGTACCGTCGACGAACAGCAGGCCGACCGATTCGCTCGGCACGGTGCTGATCACCGCCACGCGCGGCAGTACGCCCAGCTGCCCCAGGCGCTGCTGCACGTCGGCCGGCACGCGCGGTTCGTCACCCAGGGCCATCACGCGCACCTCGGTGTCGACCGAACCCCGCCAGTAAAGATGGCGGCTGCCGGGCGGCAGGACATCGTCGATACGGCCATTGCGCAGCAGCAGACCCACCTGTGCAGCGCCGATATCGGCCAGCACGAAGTGTTCGTGCAGCTGTGCTCCCAGCGCGTCGATCAGGCTGTCCTGGTCGCTGCCGTTGTAGGCGCTGCCCTTCGATGCGTTGTGCACGGTCACCTGCGGCGAGCCGCCGAACCGCGACAGGCGGTGCACGCCCGGCAGCAGCACCTGCTGGAAACGACGGTTGCGATACACCAGGCCGCGCTCGCCGTCGCCGATCACGACCTTGATGGTCCAGAACATGGGAGTCTCTCCTTGTATGGCTCTGGTGGTTCGACCCGATGGAAATCAATCGCCGTTACCCGGGCCGATCAGGTCGTGGCGAGGCGGCCTGCACACCCGTGCTGGCCGCGGAAGAGGGCGGCCACCGGTGGACGGTCCGCGCGCGGAGCCTTCGGTGCGCCGGCAGTACCGCCATGGGCGCCGCCGGCAGGCAGCACCGGGGTGGACCAAGGCGGGCAGTGACGGCGGACCGGGGCCCGGCGTGCGGTCCGTTGCTTCCACTTCTCCGCCCGAAGGCGATGTCCGTGGATGGCGACGATGGCCGCTGGGACGTGCGTCCCGGGTGTTGCTTCAAGTCATGACGTGACAGGTCATGTGGTTTGGAGTGGGAATTGAACCCACGACAGACGGACTCAGGATCCGTTGCTCTGACCAGGCTGAGCTATCCAGTTGGGAACCGCGCGGAATCGAACCGCGTGCCGGCGAACCGGCGCCTGCGACCAGCAGGCGATCCAGGCGAGGGCATGTCCACGACCTCCGGCATACGCTACGGCAGCGCCGCGCGCACCAGCCCGCCATTGAAGCGGGACCGTTGGAAAATCGAGGGTGCAGGCCATCGACATTATCGGCGGGCGATAATGTTGTGAGGCGATGCAGATAATGTCCGGGCACGGCCGCCCGCGCGAAGATAAACTCCGGCGTGCAGGTAATGGCCGATCAGTGTGCGGCGGAATGCCGCGCGGGGTGCAGTTCTGGCATCGCGGGTCCTTGTGCCGACGCAAACGAAAACGCCCCCGGGACATGCGTTCCGAGGGCGTCGTCAAGCCTCGGAGATCGGGGTGGCCGATCTCCGCAGGGCGGGTATCAGGCCGTTGTGGGCAGTGCTTCCTTGCCGGACGCGCGCGCCAGCACATCCATGCGCAGGCATGGCAGCAGTGTGGCGATGGCGGAGAAATGCGCGTTCAAGGGAAACATCCAGGCGGGTGTTGAAACGAGGTGCGCACGATAAACCACGATTTAGTCGTGCGCAACCATTTTGTTGAATTATTTTCTTCTGCCCGATGCCGGCGACCGCCCCCGGCCAATCTCAGCCTTCCGCGCTTGCCGCGTCCAGCTGCGCGACATCCTGCACGCTCAGCGATACATTCGCCGCGGCCAGCAGGTCGTGCAGCTGTTCGACGCTGGTGGCGCTGACGATCGGCGCGGTGATCGACTGCCGTGCGATCTGCCATGCCAGTGCGATCTGTGCCGGGCTGGCAGTGTGCTTGCTGGCCACGTCATCCAGCGCTTCCAGGATGCGCAGGCCGCGCGGGTTGAGATAACGCTTCACCACGTTCTCGCCCCGCGCCGGGCTTTTGCCCGCATCGGCTGCCGTGCGGTACTTGCCGCTCAGGAAGCCGCTGGCCAGTGCGTAATAGCCGATCACGCCGATCTGCTCGCGCTGCACCAGCGGTTCCAGCGCGGTCTCGTAGCCGGCGCGGTCGTAGAGGTTGTACTCCGGCTGCAGGGTTTCGTAACGCGGCAGCTTGTAGTCGGTGGATACCTTCAGCGCATCGGCCAGGCGGGTGGCGCTGTAGTTGGAGGCACCGATGGCGCGCACCTTGCCGGCTTCGATCAGGCGACCGAACGCGGCCAGCGTGGCTTCCAGCGGTGTCGACTCATCATCCTCGTGCGCCTGGTACAGATCGATCACATCGGTCTGCAGGCGACGCAGCGAGTCTTCCACCGCCGCATTGATGTTGTCCGGGGTCAGCCCCGGGCGCTCGGCCCATTTGCCGACCTTGGTCGCCAGCACCACCTTCTCGCGCTTGCCGCTGCGGGCGAACCACCTGCCGATCAGCGTCTCCGATTCGCCGCCTGCATTGCCGGGCACCCAGGCCGAGTACACGTCGGCGGTGTCGACCAGGTTGAAGCCGGCGTCGACGAAGGCATCGAGCAGGGCGAAGCTGGCCTTCTCGTCGGCGCTCCAGCCGAACACGTTGCCTCCGAAGGCGAGCGGACGTACATGCAGGCCGGAACGGCCCAGTTCACGGGTTGCCGTCATGGGCACGGTCTCCTTGGGGGAAGTGCTCCAGAATAGAACGCGTTGTGTTACCGCGCTGCGGCGCTGACCACAAAACAGTGTTCCGCGACGGGCGCGCGGCTAACGATTTGTGAACACCTGGCGCGCGGTGACTGCTAGTCTCGCCGCATCATTCCGCTGGAGTCGCCCCGATGATGCCTGCTTCGTCCCTGCGTGGTTGCCGCCTGTTGCTTGCTTCCGCCCTGCTTGCTGCCGTGCCCGCGTACGCTGCGCCGACCTTGGTGGCGCCGGCGCAGATCCAGGTATCGCCCGCCATCGACGCTGCGGTGAAGGCTTCGACCCGTGATCCGGCCAACGTCAAGCGTGATGGCTACCGTCATCCGGCACAGTCGCTGGCCTTCTTCTCGGTGGCACCGGAGAAGACCGTCATCGAAATCACTCCGGGCAATGGTTGGTATTCGGAAATTCTCGCGCCGCTGCTGCATGACAAGGGCCGGTACGTGGCAGCCGTGGTCGACCCGATGGCGGTGGCAGAAGGTCGTGGCCGCGACTACCAGCAGCGCAGCCGCGATGGCCTGGAAAAGAAGTTCGCCGGTGCGCCGGCACAGTTCGGCAAAGCAGTCGTGATCGCTTACGATCCGGCCAAGCCGGTGTTCGGACCGGCCAACTCGGCCGATGTGGTGCTGACCTTCCGCAACGTGCACAACTGGCGCAAGGCCGGCCAGGCGCAGGGCATGTTCCAGGGCTTCTTCAACGTGCTCAAGCCGGGCGGCGTGCTGGGCGTGGTGGAGCACCGCGCCAAGGCCGATGTGGCCGACGATGATGACACTGGTTATGTCGGCCAGCAGCAGGTGATCGCCTTGGCCGAGGCCGCCGGCTTCAGGTTGGATGCGCGCAGCGAGATCAATGCCAACCCGCGCGACACCAAGGATCATCCCAACGGCGTGTGGACCCTGCCGCCGACCAACCAGCATGACAAGGCCGACGCCGCGAAGTACCAGGCCATCGGCGAAAGCGATCGCATGACCCTGCGCTTCATCAAGCCCTGAGGCGAAGCCTCGCAGCCGCAAGCGGCAATGGACACACGTGTATCCGCCGGGCCTGGCCCGGCGCGACAGTCAAAGGAGTGAGCGGTTGAAGAAGATCCTGTACATCGTGATCGCAGTACTGGTGCTGGTACGCCTGTTCGACTTCACCTTCCATGGCGGCAATACCTATGACCTGCTGGGCGCGGTGGGGTTCGCGGTGCTGTTGATCGGCATCCTGCAGGATGAACGCGCGCGCCGTGCGAGCCCGCCATTGGCGTCTCAGCGGCGGCGGGCGGCGATCGCATCGGCCTGTGGCATTGCGCTGGTGCTTGTTTCGTTCCTGCTGAAGTGGAAAGTCTTCGGCTGAGGCGCCCGTGATCGCGATGGCAGCGCCGGGATGGGACAATGCCGCATCCACCGCCTGCCGTGCCTGCGATGCTGATTGCCTTCAACAAGCCGTTCAATGTGCTGTGCCAGTTCACCGATCGCAGCGTCCCGCCGCGCCCGACCCTGGCGGGGTTCGGCCTGCCGCCGCGTGTCTATGCGGCCGGCCGGCTGGATCATGACAGCGAAGGCCTGCTGCTGCTGACCGACAACGGTCCCTTGGCGCACAGGTTGACCGACCCGAAGCACAAGGCCGACAAGACCTACTGGGTGCAGGTGGAAGGCACGCCTGGCGAGGAACAGCTGCAGCGCCTGCGCAGCGGCGTGATCCTCAATGATGGGCCGACCCTGCCGGCGAAGGTCGAACGGCTCGATCCCGCGCCGGAGCTGTGGACGCGCGATCCGCCCGTGCGTTTCCGCAAGACCGTTGCCGATACCTGGCTGGCGATCACGATCCGCGAAGGGCGCAACCGCCAGGTACGGCGGATGACCGCCGCCGTGAACCTGCCCACCCTGCGCCTGGTGCGGGTGGCAATGGGTCCTTACCGGCTGGATGATCTGCGCCCCGGACAGTGGCGGCAGATCGGCTGAAACGAAACGGGCCGGAGATCACCCACAGGCGATCTCCGGCCCGGATGCAGCCGCCTGCCTCAGGCGTCGCTGCCGATATCGCTGTGCTCGTCGACCACGGTGTCGTTGCGGCGGTCGCGGGCACTGATGCGCTGCGCCTGGCCATCAACGACCTGACCATTGGCCGCCTTCTTCTTCTGCTGCTTGCGATACAGGGCATAGCCGAGCAGACCCACACCCACTGCCGCGGCGGCGATGGTCACTGCCGGATTGCGGCGGGCGAACTTGGTGGCAACCTTGCCACCGGTCTTCACTGCGCCCAGTGCCGCTCCCGTCTTGATCCAGTCGCTGGCCTGCGGGCCCAGATGGCGCAGGCTGCCGCCGGCACTCTTCAGGCCGTCGCCCGCGGTGTGGGCCAGGTCCAGGGCGCGCTCCAGGGCGCGGTCGGTAATCACGGTCAGTCTGCTCATGCGGGGGTCCTTTGCCTCGGGTCGAAGTCCAGTGTGGCGCGTTGCCCGTAAACGGTATGTCAGTCGGGCAGTCACACGGCGTGACTCTACGCGCTCCATTCAGGATCAGGCAGGATTGCTATGTTCCCCGTGGTTTGGCCCGGTGGGTGGCGGTGGCCGTCCACGGGTCGTCCGGCCAGGGATGGCGGGGATAGCGGCCCTTCATCTCTTTCTTCACCTCGGCATAGGTGTTTTCCCAGAAGTTGCGCAGGTCCTGGGTGACCTGCAGCGGACGACCGCCGGGTGACAGCAGGTGCAGGGTCAATGGCACGCGCCCATCGGCGATGCTGGGGGTGTCTGCCAGTCCGAACAACTCCTGCAGCTTCACGGCCAGCACCGGTGGCAGCGGTTCGCCGGACTCGCTGTCCAGTGCATAGGTGATGGGCCGCTCCAGCCCGGAGGGCACAGTGATGCGGGTTGGCGCATGCCGCTCCACGAGCTGCCGCTGTGACCATGCCAGGGGCGACTTCAGCGCTTCTGCGAAGCTGGCTTCGTCCAGCGCATCGAGGCGGCTCTTGCCGGCAAACGCAGGCTGCAGCCACTGCGCGCGGGTGGCGAGCAGCGTGGCATCGCTGCAGTCGGGCAGCTCCAGCTCGGGCATCCAGCGACGCAGCGACTCCACCCGTGCCTGCCATTGGCGCAGGGCCTCGGTCCACGGCAATGCCTGCAGGCCGAGCTCGGCAACAGCCTCGGTCAAGGCGCCGGCCGCGTGTTCCGGATCGACCCGGCCCGCCGAGCGACTGTCCAGCACGATGCGATCGAAGCGGGTTTCGCGCAATGCGACCAGCGCACGCCGTTCGCCGTCCCAGCGCACGGTGTCGGCGGTGACGAAGCGCTGCGGGTAGATCCTGCGCAGATGGTCCTCATCGACCGGCGCGGCGCGCAGCAGCAGCGCATCGCGGGCCTCGAAACGCAGTTCGCTGGCGACCAGCCACGGTTCGCCACGCAGATCGCTCAGTTCATGCAGGCGCGCGCTGCGCCCGTTGGCGAGCAGGTAGCGCAGCGGATCGCCCGGATGCTGGAAGCCGATGCGATCGGGAAAGGCGTGCGCCAGCAGATCGCCCAGCGCGTGCGCTTCGATGCTGGCAGGGGGCGCGGCATCGCAGCGCAGCCGACGCCGCCACTGGCGCGCGGCGGCATCAATGGCAGCCAGTCCACCACGACTGGCATCGGCCGGCGCGCGGCCAGCACGGAACGCGGCCAGCGCGCGCCAGCGTGCCGCCAGTGCATCGCCGCCCTGGCGCAGGGGGTCGCGTGCTTCCAGCAGCGCCGCCAGATCGGCCGCCAGCGCCTGTGCGTGCGGGTCAGGGGCGGCGAGCAGCATCGCGGCCATGCGTGGATGGGTACCCAGCGCCAGCACGCGTCGGCCCAAGGCGGTGATCGCGCCCGACTCCGACAACGCGCCCAGGCGGTGCAGCAGCTCGCGCGCCGCACTCATCGGTCCGCTTGGGGGCGGATCGAGAAAGCGCAGGTCGCTGCTGCCCCACGCCGCCAGCTCCAGCGCCAGTCCTGCCAGTTCGACCTGGTCGATCTCGGCACGCCGCTGAGGCTCCAGCCGCTGCGACTGCGGCCACAGGCGCCAGGCCACGCCCTCGGCCACGCGGCCGGCACGACCGGCACGCTGGTCGGCCGAGGCCTGCGCAATGGCCACCACGTCCAGGCGGGTGAAGCCGCTGTTCGGGTCATAGCGGGGCTCGCGTGCCAGGCCGCTGTCGATCACCACGCGCACGCCGGGCAGGGTCACCGAGGATTCGGCCACGTTGGTGGCCAGCACCACGCGCCGGCGGCCCTCATCTGCGGGTTGCAGCACGCGCGCCTGCTGTTCCACCGGCAGTTCGCCATGCAGTGCCAGGACCTCGGTGTTGCCGCCGATCGATTCCTGCAGACCGGCCTGCACACGGGCGATCTCCCGCTGGCCAGGCAGGAACACCAGCACGTCGCCCGGGTGCTCGACCAGCGCCTGCTGCACTGCACGGCGGACCTGCAGTTCCAGTGATTCTTCGCGACGCGCCGGGAAGTGGCTGACGGTCACGGGGTAGCTGCGGCCCTCGCTGCTCAAGCGGGGTGCGTCGAGGAAGCGTGCCAGCCGCTCGCCATCCAGGGTCGCCGACATGACCACCAGCCGCAGGTCGTGGCGCAGCTGTGCCTGTACGTCCAGCGCCAGTGCCAATCCCAGGTCGCCGCTGAGGTGGCGCTCATGGAACTCGTCGAACAGGATCGCGCCCACCTGTTCCAGCAACGGGTCGTCCTGCAGCATGCGGGTCAGGATGCCTTCGGTCACCACCTCGATGCGGGTGCGCGCGGACACCCGGTTCTCGAAGCGGATGCGGTAGCCGACGGTATCGCCGACCTCCTCGCCGAGCTGCCTTGCCATGAACATCGCTGCGCTGCGCGCGGCCACCCGGCGCGGCTCCAGCAGGATGATCCTGCGGCCCTGCAGCCACGGTGCATCGAGCAGCGCCAGCGGTACCTGGGTGGTCTTGCCGGCGCCCGGTGGTGCCTCCAGCACGAGCCGTGGCTGTGCAGCCAGATGCTGCTGGATCTGCGGCAGCAGCGGAGAAATGGGGAAGTGCGGGGCGTTCATGCGCAAAGGATAAGGGGCCACGCTGGGCGCGGGTACAATGCGCAGGCACATTTCCTCCGCGATGACCATGCACCTGATCGATATCGGCGCCAATCTGACCCACGACTCCTTCGACCGCGACCGCGACGCCGTGCTGCAGCGTGCCCGCCAGGCCGGGGTGGTGCAGATGGTGGTCACGGGGGCCAGCCGCGAGCACTCTCCGCTGGCGCTGCAGCTGGCCCAGCAGCATCCGGGATTCCTGTATGCGACGGCCGGCGTACACCCGCATCATGCGGTGGAGTACACCGAAGAATGCGATGCGGAGATGCGCGCCCTGCATGCCCACCCGGAAGTGGTGGCGGTCGGCGAGTGCGGACTGGACTACTTCCGTGACTTCTCGCCGCGACCTGCCCAGCACCGTGCGTTCGAGCGCCAGCTGCAGCTGGCGGCGGAGAACGGCAAGCCGCTGTTCCTGCACCAGCGCGACGCGCACGCCGACTTCATGGCGCAGATGAAGAACTTCGAGGGTCGCCTCGGGCCGGCGGTGGTGCACTGCTTCACCGGTGAACGGGAGGAGTTGTTTGATTACCTCGACCAGGACTGGTACATCGGCATCACCGGCTGGCTCTGCGACGAGCGTCGCGGGGCGCACCTGCGCGAGCTGGTGAAGAGCATTCCAGCCGATCGCCTGATGATCGAGACCGATGCGCCGTACCTGCTGCCGCGCACGCTCAAGCCGATGCCGAAGGATCGCCGCAACGAACCGATGTTCCTTTCGCACATCGTCGAGGAGTTGGCCCATGATCGTGGCGAGGATGTCGTGCTGACCGCAGCCCATGCCACGGCGGCAGCCCGTGCCTTCTTCCGGCTGCCCGACGCCGACACGACACGTCAGCCGTGAATGCCCGGATCCGGTGACGCTCGGCCATGCCCGGCGAGCGAAGCGGCAAGATCCGTCAGCCCTTCCCGATACGTCGGAAACTGCGGCGCCCCCCCCAGCGCTTCGCGCGTACCGCGGCTGTCGATGCGCTTGCTGCCTTCGTAGAAGCGGCGCAGGGCCGGGCTCAGCGCCGGGTCGTCCCACGCCACTGCCGGAGGCATCGCAAAGCCTCCCAGCTGCGCGGCGAAGGCCAGCACGTCCTGTGGCGGTGCGGGCTCATCGTCGTTGGGCAGGTACAGCGCCTGCAGGGTGGGTCGCCGCATCGCCGCGATGATCACCGCCACCAGGTCCTGTACATGCAGGCGGTTGAACAGCAGGCCCGGCTTCAGCACATGGCGGGCACGCCCCTGCGCGAGCTGCACCAGTGCATTGCGGCCGGGACCATACAGCCCGGGCAGCCGGAACACTGCCGAGGCGATGCCGCGCCGGCTGGCCAGTGCGCGCCATTGCGACTCCGCGCGCAGGCGCTGCAGGCCCGCAGGCCCGGTGGCGTCGGCCACGCTGTCCGCATCGATCCAGCCGCCCTGGCGGTCGCCGTACACCGACGTCGACGACAGATAGCCCACCCACTGCAATGCGGGACTGTCTTCCAGTGCCGTGCGCAGCATGCGCACTGCCGGGTCGCCGTCGGCATCGGGCGGTATGCTGCCCAGCACCGCATCGGCGCGCGCGATGTCATCCAGAAGCGCGGGTGCAGGTGCTGTTCCAGCGCAGAGTCGATGGCAGCGCAGGCCATCCACGGCTGCCGTGGCCGGATCGCGTACGGTGCCGGCGACCTGCACGCCCAGCGCTTCCAGGCGAGCCGCCAGTACGCGCCCGCTCCAGCCCATGCCCAGGATCAGCACCCGTCCGGGCAACGGACCGGCCGGCAGCGTCAGGCTCACGCCCGGCGCTGCGCCTGGTAGGCCTGCAGGCTGCTGTAGGCGACCTGCAGCAGCACGCCCTGCTGGCCGGCGCTGCGTGCACGCGCCAGCATGTCACCGACGATGTGGCCGGCCTCCACCTGCTGCCCGGCCTCCAGGTCACGCAACATCGAGGCCTTCAATGCCGAGCCGGCCTGGGTCAACGTGCCGCGCGCAGTGTCCTGCGCTGCCGCCGGGACTGCCTCACCGGCCGCCTCCGCCACGGCCAGGCACTCGTCGTACAGGCCCTGCACGATGGCCGTGCCATCATCGGTCGCGACAATCGTGCCGATGTCCGCGCGCAACAGGCAGGTCGCCGCGGCAAGCGCGGTGAGGAAGGTGTACTTGATCCACTGCTCCTGGCCGATGCGTTCGCTGGCCAGGTGATCGAGGTTGGCCTGCGTGCAGGCGGCTGCGAAGGCACGCACGCGCGCCGAGAGCGCGCCACCGTCCCGTTCCCCGAAGGTGAGCTTGGCGGGTTTCCCCAGATGCACCACCGCACCGTCCGGTGCCTTGGTCGCACTGATGAAGCACAGCCCGCCCAGCACCGCCTCGCGGCCGAAGCGTGCATCCAGATCGTTGTAATGATGCAGCCCGTTGAGGATCGGCAGCACGGTGGTGCCGGGGCCCACCGCCGGCGCGATGGCCTCGATCGAGCTGTCCAGGTCGTAGGCCTTGCAGCTGAGGATGACCAGGTCGAAGGGCCTCTCCCGGGCCAGCGCGGGCAGCGCATCGGCTGTCACGTGCTGCACCGGGAAGGCGGCATCGCCGACCGGACTGCGGATCACCAGTCCATCGCGTGCAAGCTGCCCGGCGCGGGCAGGGCGGACCAGGAAGGTCACGTCCACACCGGCCTGGGCCAGGCGGCCGCCGAAGTAACCGCCGGTACCGCCGGCGCCGAGAATCAGGATGCGCATTGCACGTTCACCGTTGTCTGCGGAACCAATGTTGCGGGTGTGCCGGGGATCGCGACCCCGGCGATCGGCGCTCAGCTGCGCATGCCCACGCCGCGGCGCAGCAGCCACAGCGCCACCGCTGTCAGCACCACCACGAAGCCGATCATCAGCGCGTACGCGACCCACAGCGGCACGTCACTGCTGCCCAGCAGGCCGTAGCGGAACGCGTTGACCATGTAGAAGATCGGGTTCGCATGGGTCGCTGCTTCAGCCCAGGCCGGCAGCAGCTTCACCGAATAGAACACGCCGCCCAGATAGGTCAGCGGGGTCAGGATGAAGGTCGGAACGATCGCCACGTCGTCGAACTTCTTCGCGTACACGGCATTGATGAAGCCGGCCAGCGAGAAGATGGTGGCGCCCAGCAGCACCGTGGTCAGTGTCACCAGCGGGTGCGGGATGCGCACGGGGGTGAAGAACATCGCGATGATCAGCACGATCACGCCGACCATCAGGCCGCGCAGTACCGCACCGGCCACGTAACCCCACAGGATCACCCAGTTCGGCATCGGGCTCACCAGCAGCTCTTCCACGTGGCGGCCGAACTTGGCGCCGAAGAAGGACGAGCTGATGTTGCCGTAGCTGTTCTGGATCACGCTCATCATGACCAGCCCGGGCACGATGAACTGCATGTAGCTGTACCCGCCCATCTCGCCCACGCGCGAGCCGATCAGGCCGCCGAAGATGAGGAAGTACAGGGTCATGGTGATCGCCGGCGGCACCAGCGTCTGGCCCCAGATGCGCATGATCCGGGTCACTTCGCGGCGCACGATGGTCAGCAGCGCGACGCGGTTGCGCTGGCCGTCGGTCAGCTCGGTGGTGCTCATGCGGATTTCTCCTGGTTGCCGGTGAGGCGCACGAACAGCTCCTCCAGTCGGTTGCTCTTGGTACGCATCGAGCGCACGCGGATGCCGGCTTCATTCAGCGCGGCGAACACGCGGTTCAGATCCATCGCCCGTGGCATGTCGATGTCCAGGGTGTGCGCGTCGGGCGCGCTGAGGGTTGCGCCCTCGATCGCCGGCAGCTGCACCGGCAGATCGCCATCGATGTCCAGCAGGAAGCCTTCCACGTCCAGCTTGGCCAGCAGCGCACGCATCGGCCCCTGCTCGACGATCCGGCCGTGGTTGATGATCGCCAGATGCCGGCACAGGTACTCGGCCTCCTCCAGGTAGTGGGTGGTGAGGATGATCGTCGTGCCAGCGGCATTGATCTCCTTCAGCACCCGCCACATGTCGCGCCGGATCTCGATGTCCACGCCCGCGGTCGGCTCATCCAGGATCAGCAGGCGGGGACGCGTCATCATCGCGCGGGCGATCATCAGCCGGCGCTTCATGCCGCCGGACAGGGTGCGGCTCATCACCTGCGCCTTCTCCCACAGATGGGCACGCTTGAGTTCCTCTTCCGCGCGCTGCTCCGCTTCCTCGCGCGGTACGCCATAGAAGCCGGCGTAGTTCACAAGAATGTCGAAGGGTTTTTCGAACAGGTTGAAGTTGATCTCCTGCGGCACCAAACCAATCAGGCGCATGGTCGCGCTGCGGTTGCGCACCAGGTCGCTGCCGAACACCTCCACCTGGCCCTCGCTGAGGTTGACCAGGGAGCTGATGATGCCGATCAGGGTGGACTTGCCAGCCCCGTTGGGGCCCAGCAGGGCGAAGAAGTCGCCCGGGGCGACCTCCAGCGAGACCCCCTTCAGGGCCTGGGTTCCGTTGTCGTAGGTTTTGCGCAGGTCGCGCACGCGCAGGGCGGGCGCCGTATCGTTCAGGGATGCCAAGCTCGAAGCCTTCGCGCCTATGGGCTGGCGCTGGAGAGGGGCGGGGAAGGGCTATTATAGAAGACCCCGAGGGCTCGCCCCGGCTACACACTGTCCCGAAAAGTCGTGCCTGTTCAATTCCCCCTCAAGCTGGTCGGCCGCCGCATGCTGGCCCCGACCGTCGGCCACTACCAGTTCGTGCGCGACGATGGCCAGCCGCTGGATTTCCAGCCCGGCCAGTTCATCCAGGTCCATTTCAGCTACGCCGATGGCACCGAGACCAAGCGCAGCTATTCCCTGGCCACCCTGCATGATCACGCACTGGGGCCCGGCGAAGCCGTGGATATCGCGGTCAGTTTCGTGCCCGGCGGCGCCGCTACAGCGCTGTTCGAGGCGCTGGAAACCGGCGGCCAGATCAGCGCGTCCGGCCCGTACGGGCGGTTCTGCCTGAACCCCGGCGATCACAACGCGCGCTATCTGCTGATCGCCACCGGTACCGGCGTGACCCCCTATCGCTCGATGCTGCCACTGCTGGAAAGGGCCATGACCGAACGCGGCGTGCAGGTCGTCCTGCTGCAGGGTGCACGCAGCCCGGGCGAACTGCTGTACAGCGAAGATTTCTACAGTTTCGCCGAAAAACATGCGAACTTCCGCTATGTTCCGTGCCTGTCGCGGGAGTTGCCGGAACAGGCCCACGCCGACGTCCATCATGGCTACGTGCAGCAGGCCCTGGCTGGTTTCACGCCGGACCCGGCCACCGATATCGCCTACCTGTGCGGCAACCCGGACATGGTCGATGCCTGCGCCGAGCTGCTCAAGGCGGCCGGGCTGGGCAACCCGCAGATCCGCCGCGAGAAGTACGTCAGCAGCAAGTGAGTGCGCTGCGGAGAGGCGGCGCCAGCCGCCTCCCGCAGACCGCGCCGGTCTCAGTACGGCACCCAGGCATCACGCCAGGCTGCGCCCACGCCCGGCCGGTACGCGTCGGCGTTGACGTTGCACCACGCGCCTTCAGGGAACGGGCGGCAGGCATACAGCCGGCCATCGCTGCCCTTCACCACGGTCTGCCCGGGCACATAGCTGCCGATGCCTGCCGGGTACACGTAGTCGAAGTCGCCGCCCGGCGAAGGCGTGCCCGGATCGGGTACCCGGGTGTCCAGCTGGAAGCGGTTGCCTTCTTTCAGATAGACCCGGTTGCCGGTTGCCGACGCCGTCGGCGTGATCGTGCCGTTGGACAGTACGCCCACCCGAGCGTGCTGGCTGGCGCCATTGACCTTGCGGGCCAGCACCAGCGGCCACTGCGCGGCCGCCGTCTGTCCGCCGGCCAGTGTGGCCTCCACCCGCTCCACATCGTTGCCGCTGGCGTTGAACACGCGCAGCGCCAGGACGGTGCCGACCGGCAGATCGCCACGCGCGGTGAGCGCGCCGGCATCCTGCCACTGCGATGTCGGGGGAGTGCTGCCGCCCTCGAAACGCACATCCATGCAGGTGTAGAACGCTTCGGTCGAATCCGCGCGCTGCCACGTGTTGTAGATCACGTGCTGGCCCGTGCGCTGTGGCAGCGGGCACTGCAGCCTGTACGTGCCATCGGCGGACAGCGGGGTGTTGCCCAGTGTGCAGAACTCCTGCAGGTCCGCCCAGCGCAGAGGACTGCCCGGTGTCCAGCCTTCGCGGGTAACGAAGAATCGCCAGTCACGCGTGGCATGCGGTGCGGTGGCCTTGAACACGAAGGTGAACCTGCCGTTCGCATCGGGTTGGATCGGCGTGGTCTGCCAATCACTGCGGTTCAGATCCAGGCCGCGGAAGGTCGGGTTGTTGCCGCTGCACAGCGTGCCGTCGGGTACGACGGCCTGATGGTTGCCATTGGCGTTGGCCTGGTTGATGCCGTTCCAGTCGTAGAACGCCTGCGAGCCGGCGAGTGCTTTCGCGGCGGCGCAGGCCGGGTTGGTTGGATTCTCCGGATTGCCCTGGAAACAGGCGTAGACGCGACTGGCCGGCGTGGTCATGGTGCCGTGCGCGAATGCGCTGCTGGCCAGGCAGATCAGGCCGGCGGCTGCGAATGAGCTGGCCAGCACTACACGTGTGGATCGGAATGACATGGCGCATCCTTGTGGTCGTCGATGGGAACGGTGACCGCAGGCGTTGCGCTGCGCAGCGGACGGTCGGCGGCACCTCGGCGAGTATCAAGGTGCGTTGCATCGCGCGGTACCTTGGAAGTGCCGTTCCGTGACTGCCTGCGTGAAGCCTTTCCCACAGGCTTCACGCAGGCCTGAACGGATGCGCAGAAGGTCACGCGTCGTGCGTGGTGCCGATCACGCGACGCCGTGTGTCAGCGCGTCCTGATCCACCCGGTCTGCCTGGCACGAAAAGCACCCGTAGCCTGCGTTGTGCAACTGCACGAAGGCCACCGCGGGATCGGCGAACAGCGCATCGAGCTGCCCCCCGACCTCGTTGCCGGGGCAGACCTGCCCGCTGATCATCAATGCGTTCGCGTCGTAGGCGCGCAGTGAGATCAGCCGTCGCTCGACGTAGGGCGGAACGACCCCGGCGGGCAGGACGCAGCGCGTAGCGCCGCGCTGCACGAAGATCGGACCGGACGCGCGATAGGGCGAGTGCCTGGCCAGGTGGGTGTGGGGCAGCAGAAGCAGTTCGGCTCCACTTGGGGCGTCGGACAGGCTGACCCGGCACGGATGGCCGCCGCGATCACCGGCCCAGCGTCGCAGGATGCCCTGCGCAGCCAGCGTGCGGTCGCTCTGTTCGAACAGGTGCTGGAAGGGGCGGTGATCGAGGCCGCTGAGGTACCACGCGTTCATGGGAGTCTCCTGGGTTCGCCATGAGTCTGCGTGGCCGACCGCTGCGCTGCTCGCCATGATGCGACGCCGCATTCGATCCGGCCGACATGGGCCTGGCTTTCCGGTGACGATTGCCCATCGCCGCCAGCCTCCTGCCCGTGTAAGTTGGGTCACATCTTCCGCGGCAGCCCGTCGTGGTCGACAGGAACGTCTTCCAGGGGAAACGAGCACGATGCAAAGACACCACCTCGCACTGGCCGGCGCGCTGGCCAGCCTGCTGCTTGCCGGTTGCGGCGCAGCGCCTTCCGGCAGCGCCGATGCGGCGGCGGAAACGCCCGGCCGCCGCTACGGACAGATCGACTTCCAACCCTGCACACTGACCACGATGGGCGCCAGCGCCAACGTCGAGGCACAGTGCGCCACCCTGCAGGTGGCCGAGGACAGGGCTCAGCCGCAAGGGCGGAAGATCAACCTCCGTATCGCCTGGCTGGAATCGGGCAACAGTGGCTCCGGCCAACCGGATCCGGTGTTCTTCCTCGCCGGCGGGCCCGGGCAGGCGGCCAGCGAGGTGGCGGTCATCGTCGATACCGCCCTGCGCCAGGTTCGCAAGCAACGCGACATCTTCCTGATCGACCAGCGCGGCACCGGTGGCTCTAACCCGCTCAACTGCCTGGGCGCAGATGGCAAGGAACTGGCGTTCGACGAAGAGGCCCCCCCCAGCGAGGCGCTGCTGCGCGACTACGCCCAGCGCTGCGCAAGCTCTCTGCAGGGACGTGCCGATGCGCGGTTCTACACCACCCGCGACGCCGTTGCCGATCTGGATGCCGTGCGCCAGGCGCTGGGCGTGGATGCGCTGAACCTGGTGGGTGGTTCCTACGGAACCCGCGTGGCCCAGCGTTATGCCGCGGCCTATCCGCAGCACACCCGCAGCATCGTCATCGACGGCGTCGTTCCGAACGAGCTGGTGGTCGGGGGTGACTTCGCCAATACCTTCGAAGACGCGATCAATCTGCAGTCGGCCCAGTGCCGCAAGGACCCGGCGTGCAGCAAGCGCTTTCCGAGCGACACCAGCAGGCAGCTGCGCGGCGTGCTCGATACGCTGCGCGCCGCGCCGGTGACCGTTGACTACCGTGACCCCGGCACGAATGCGCCGCGGCGCGACGTGCTGACGCCGGACAGCGTGATGGGGCTGGCGTTCGCCTTCTCCTATGTTCCGCAGTACGCCTCGCTGTTGCCGCTGGTGCTGGACGAGGCTGCGCAGGGCCGCTACGCGCCGCTCGCCTCGCTGGCACGCGGTGCCAACCGCAGCATGGGTTTCCAGATCAACCGCGGCATGCAGTGGTCGGTGATCTGCAGCGAGGACGCTCCGCGCTACCACGCGCCAGCCGCCAATGCCGAGCGCCTGTTCGGCAACGAGGTGGCCAGCGCCTTCTTCGCGCCGTGTGCTGTCTGGCCGCACACCGCGGCCCCCGCCGCGGATGCCGCACCGCTGCGCAGTGAGGTGCCGGCGCTGCTGCTGTCCGGTGAACTGGACCCGGTCACGCCACCGCGCTACGCCGCACAGGTGCTCAAGGGGCTGCCGCAGGGGCGCGCACTGGTCGCGCGCGGCCAGGGCCACGGCACGCTCTCCGCCGGCTGCATGCCCCGCCTGCTGGGCCAGTTCATCGACAGCACCGATGCCAAGGCGCTGGATGCCAGCTGCCTGGATACGCTGAGCTACGTGCCGGCGTTCACCTCGTTCAACGGATGGGAACCATGATCGTCGCCGACAACCTGCACAAGGCCTTCGATACCCGCACCGGCCGCATCCAGGCAGTGGCCGATGTCGGCTTCCGCGCCGAGGACGGTCGCATCACCGGTCTGCTTGGCCCGAACGGTGCCGGCAAGACCACCACCATGCGCATGCTGTACACCCTGATGACGCCTGACCAGGGCAGCATCAGCGTCGATGGCATCGATGCCGCGCGCAATCCCGTGGAGGTCCGTCGCCACCTGGGCGTGCTGCCCGATGCGCGGGGCGTCTACAAGCGGTTGACCGCGCGCGAGAACATCGCCTATTTCGGCCGGCTGCACGGCCTGTCCGAAGCACGCATCCGCGAGCGCATCGACGTGCTGTCGCAGGCGCTGGACATGGGCGACATCCTCGACCGCCAGACCGATGGCTTCTCGCAGGGCCAGCGCACCAAGACCGCGATCGCGCGCGCACTCGTGCACGATCCGCGCAATGTGATTCTCGACGAGCCGACCAACGGCCTGGATGTGATGACCACCCGTGCACTGCGCCGGTTCCTGCTGGGACTTCGTGAGGAAGGGCGGTGCGTGATTCTGTCCAGCCACATCATGCAGGAGGTGGCTGCACTGTGCGACCACATCGTGATCATCGCCAAGGGCACGGTCATGGCCGCCGGCAGTGCCGATGAGCTGCGCGCGCAGTCCGGCGAAGCCAATCTGGAAGATGCGTTCGTGAAACTGATCGGCAGCGAAGAGGGCCTGCACGCATGAGCATGATGTCGACCCTGATGACGGTGATGCGCAAGGAGCTGCGTGATCTCTCCCGCGACCGCCGCACGCTGATGCTGACCCTGCTGTTCGGTCCGCTGCTGTACCCGGTGCTGCTGCTGGGCATGGGCAAGCTGGCCGAGAGCCGCGTGCGCACGCAGATCGAGCAACCGCTGCAGATTCCGACCATCGGCGCGGACAACGCACCGAACCTGGTCCGCTTCCTGGCCGCGCAGGGGCTCAACGCCAGCGCAGCACCCAAGGACCTCGCCGCGGCCATCCGCAACCAGGACATCGACGTCGCGCTGCGCATCAGCGATGACTTCGGCGAGGACTGGGCCGCGGGCAGGCCGGCGCTGGTGGAGGTGATCAAGGACAGCACCCGGCGTGCCGCCGAAGTGCCCAGCGCACGCCTGGAAGCGGCGCTGGCCACCTACAACGGCCAGGTGGGCGCACTGCGGCTGATGGCACGCGGCGTGGATGCCCAGGTCGCGCGTCCGCTGGACGTGGGCAGCCAGGATCTGGCCAGTGCCGAAGCGAAACGGGGCATGATCCTGTCGATGCTGCTGCCGGTGCTGTTGACCCTGACCTCGTTCATCGGCGGCGCCTATCTGGTGATGGACGCCACCGCTGGCGAACGTGAGCGGCAGTCACTCGAGCCCCTGCTGGCAACGCCCGGCTCTCGCAGCGCGATCGTCAGTGGCAAGATCGCCGCCGCCTGCGTGGTCGGCTTCGCGTCGCTGCTGTTGACCCTGGTGGCTTTCAAGGTCAGCGCGCAGATCGCCCCGGGCAACATCGGCCGCCAGTTCAACATGAATGTCGGCTCGATGCTGCAGATGCTGCTGGTGATGCTGCCGATGCTGCTGATCGGTACCTCGCTGCTGACCTTCCTGTCGGCGGCGGCCAAGAGCATGAAGGAAGCGCAGAGCCACATGACCTGGCTGATGCTGCTGCCGATGCTGCCCGGCTACGCGCTGGTCGCCTACCCGCTGAAGAGCGAGCTGTGGCAGTACGCGGTGCCGTTCCTGTCGCAGAACCAGATGCTGCTGAAGGTCATCCGCCATGAAGTGATCAGTCCCAGCGTCTGGGCGATCTATCTGGGCGCCAGTCTCGGTCTGGCCGCACTGCTGTGGTTTGCCGCCGTGCGCCGCTACCACAACGAACGCCTGGCGATTTCCGGCTGACCGCCAGTGGAAGCGCCGGGCCCTGCCCGGCGGATAGGGAACGAGGCCCGGTCATTCCGGGCCTCGCTGTTTTCAGGTCCGCGTTGCCTGCCAAGTAGCGACGCGCTGGGTGAACCCCGGTGCCGGTCGATCGACGTCGCCCCGCTGTCGGCGACGTCAGCCCTCTGCATATCGCGCAGGCGTCACCCCCATCTCGCGCTTGAACACGGCGATGAAGGCGCTGGGGGTGTCGTAGCCGAGCGACAGCGCCACGCTGATCACCGGTTCCCCGGCCAGCAGGCGTGGCAGCGCCAGCAGGACGCGCAGGCGCTGGCGCCATTGGCTGAGTGTCATGCCGGTTTCGGCGCGCCAGTGGCGCGCAAGGGTGCGGCTGGACAGTCCCATGGCAAGGGACCAGGCCTCGACGCTGCGGGTGTCCTGTGGTGCACGCGCCAACGCCGCAGCGACGCGCCGCAGGCGCCGATCGCGTGGCTGCGGCAAGGCCAGCGGCAGCGGCGTGCTGGCGTCGATCTCATCGGCAATGACGCCGGCAAGACGCTCCTGCACCGCGTCGAGCGGTGCGGGCGCCCAGCGCAGCGCGCGATCCACGGCTGCCTGCAGCAGGGCGCCCGGTTGCACGATGCGTGGGCGTGCCGGGAGTCGCTTGCAGGTCGCTGCGTCGAGGTACAGGCTCCAGCCATTGAACGGGCCGATGCTGACCAGCGCATGCGGCAGTCCGGGCGGAACCCACGCCATATGGCCGGCTGGCAGCAGCCAGTGCAGGTCGCCTGCCTCGATCCGCAGCAGGCCCTGTCGCGCCCCCAGCAGCTGCCCGCGGGCGTGCTGGTGCCGGGCGGTCCGGCGTGGACGGTCCAGGGCCAGTTGCGCGGTCAGCAGCACCGGCCCTCGGGCGGTGTCGACCAGGGGCGGGTCAATCAGGGCGGGGGATGTCTGATATGCCATATCAACTGGCAGTTATACGGCAGATCCGGCAGACAGGAGCGTCCACACTGCACTCCACCCGCCGAAAGGAGTTCCTCATGCAGCCTCAAGACATCCTCCCTGACCATCAGAACGACGTGGTGGCCAACGGCCTCACCGTGCGCAAGGGCAGCGTGGGCGCCTTCCTTGCCAGCGTCCGCGACTGGCAGGATCCCGCCGGCAGCCCTGCGTCCCGGGCAGCGGCGGAAGCCGACCTGCGCGCGCTGCTGCCAGGTCTGCATGCGTTGGGCCTGTTCCGCATCCTGAGGGCACGCGATCCGGTCCTGCAGCACCTGATCGACAGCGCGCGCTGATACGAACAAGGCCCGGACAGACCGGGCCTTGTCGTGATGGTTGGCAGGGATGTCCCGGCTCAGCCGCCTGGCGCGAACACCAGAGTGCGGCGGGTGGTGACCGGTGCGCTGACCGGCTCGAAACGCCAGCGCTTCACGGCGTTCATGGCTTCGCGGTCGAAGATGCGCGCGGGCGTCGCACGCAGCACGCGGGCGTTCACCACCGAGCCGTCGGTACCCACGGTGATCTCCACCAGTACCTCGCCGGACGTGCCAGCGCGCAGGGCGTCGGCCGGATAGCGGGGGGCCGGCGTACTGACCGGACGCAGGCTGGGCGCGGCGGCAGGTGCCTGGCGTGCGGCATTGGCCTGCTGCGCAGCGGCCTGTTGCTGCTTCTGCTCCGCTTCACGCCGTGCGGCGGCCCGGCGCTCGGCTTCCTCGCGCTCGCTGTCACGGCGGGCGGCATCCTGCTGTGCGGCGATCTGCCTGGCCGCATCGGCTTCCTTGGCACGCTGCTCGGCCAGGCGCTGCTGCTCGGCCTGTTGCCGGGTACGGTCCTCGGCGTCCTTCTTGGCCCGCTCCGCTTCCGACTCGGTGCGCTTGGCCGCGTTCTCCACGCCCTTGGCCAGGCCTTCCTTCAGGCGTGGCAGGGCCGGTGCGGAGGCATCCACCTTCTCGATCAGGGCGACCAAGCGCTGCGCCTCGGTGAAGTCCTCGCGGCCCAGATGCTGCTCGGCCGCGATCAGGGTGTAGGGCAGCAGGTCGGTCAGCGCACTTTTCACCGCGGCATCGTCCGGCGTCTTGTCGCGCAGGGCCAGGTAGTACTCGATGGCGTTGTCGCCGGCCGGGGCGTACATGCGGTTCTCGCGCAGCGCCTGGCTGGCCGACTCGCGCAGCTGCTCGGTGCCCATCGACTGCACCTTGGCGGCCACCACCGGTGTCGCCGGCGCCGCAGCGGCAGGCGATCCTGCCGGGGCAGGGGCAGGCGTTTCTTCCTTGCCCGAGCAGGCGGCCAGGGCCAGTACCAAGGCAACCGGCAGCCACCGGCGCGCGGCGGTGATCGTTGTGACGTGCGACATCCTGCTCCCCTCTAAGAAGACGACGTTACGTAAATCATTGATATGCATGGCCGGGACCGTGGGTCCGAGCACGGCAGGGTGGCGTTTCCCGACGCCACCGCCGGCAACGGCGAGGAAGCAATCTAGCATCCCCGCCAGCGCTGCGTACAAGGGCGGCAGCGACGACCGGCGGTGGCGTCCGCGCCACCACCGGCCAGCGCCTCAATGCGCCTGTGCCTTGTCGTGGCTGTTGGACATCAGCTTGTCGGTCCAGGCGATGCCGATCGCCGAGAGGATGAACACGCAGTGGATGATGGTCTGCCAGAGCACGCCCTGCTCGGTGAAGGTCGAGCACCTGGCGGCACCGATGTTGGCAGCGGCGACGTTCATCAGTTCCGGCGCGCACAGCGGCAGGCCGCCCAGCGAACCGCTGGCGATGAAGGTCTTGAGCAGGTGGATCGAGGAAATGCCGATGATCGCCATCGCCAGCTTCACCTTCAGGACGCTGGCATTGACGTGGCTCAACCATTCCGGCTGGTCGGGATGGCCTTCCAGCCGCAGGCGCGAGACGAAGGTTTCATAACCGCCGACGATCACCATCACCAGCAGGTTGGAAATCATCACCACGTCGATCAGGCCCAGCACGATCAGCATGATCTGCTGTTCGCCCATCGAGGCCGAGTGGGAGATCAGGTGCCACAGTTCCTTGCCGAACAGGAACACGTAGACACCCTGGGCGACGATCAGGCCCAGGTACAACGGCAGCTGCAGCCAGCGCGAGGCGAAGATCAGCGAGGACAGCGGGGAGAGGGGGCGTTGGGGGGACATGCAGGACAGTGCGTTGCGGGGGAGGAGCGAGGTTACCGGCCCGCCATGACGGTGCCAAGCCAACTCCCGCACTAGACTTCAGGTTCCTTACCGCACCCGAGCCGCTGCCATGATCGATCTGTATTACTGGCCTACCCCGAACGGCCATAAAGTCACCCTGATGCTGGAGGAAAGCGGGCTGGAGTACCGCATCCACCCGGTCAACATCGGATCGGGCGACCAGTTCAAGCCGGACTTCCTGGCGATCTCGCCCAACAACAAGATGCCGGCCATCGTCGACCATGCGCCGGCTGACGGCGGCGCGCCGCAGAGCGTGTTCGAATCCGGTGCGATCCTGCTGTACCTGGCCGAGAAGACCGGTCGCTTCCTGCCCACCGATGCGCGTGGGCGCATCGCCACGCTGGAATGGCTGTTCTGGCAGATGGCCGGGCTGGGCCCGATGAGCGGCCAGATGGGGCATTTCAATGTCTACGCACCGCAGAAGATTCCTTACGCCATCGAGCGCTACGACAGCGAGGTGCGGCGCCTGCATGGGGTGATGGACAAGCGTCTGGCCGGGCATGCCTTCCTGGCCGGCGAGGAGTACACCATCGCCGACATGGCCAGCTATCCGTGGGTCGGTGCCTACGATGCGCTGCCGGCAGATTTCGATGCCTTCCCGAACCTCAAGCGCTGGCATCAGGCCATCGCCGCCCGCCCGGCCACCCAGCGGGCGTATGCGCTGCGCCAGCAGGTCAATCCGAACGCCGGCAAGCCGCTCAGCGATGATGAGCGCAAGCATCTGTTCGGCCAGCGCTGAGGGTCCTGCGCAGGCCGCTGCGCTCGCCGGGCGTGGCCCGGCGCTACCCGCCCGTCAACGGCCGATGTGCCGTGCCCGGTCCCTGCCATGGGCAGAAGGTCATGCTGCCTTCCCGCACGGGCTTGGTTAGGATGGGGGCTGATCGCCACCGCACATGCTGCGGTGGCGGACCTGCCGTTTGCCGGGATCCTCCATGCGCCACCTGTTCGCTTCGCTTGCTCTCATGCTCGCCACCAGTACTGCCGCCCACGCTGAAAAACTGACGCTGGAAGCCATCACCGGTCCATTGCCGCTGTCCGGGCCGACCCTGATGAAGCCCAAGGTCGCTCCGGACGGTTCGCAGGTCAGCTTCCTGCGCGGCAAGGACAGCGACCGCAACCAGCTGGATCTGTGGACCTACGACATCGCCAGCGGCCAGACCCGCCTGCTGGTCGACTCCAAGGTGGTGCTGCCGGGCACCGAGACCCTCAGCGACGAGGAGAAGGCCCGCCGCGAGCGCCAGCGCATCGCGGCTATGACCGGCATCGTCGATTACCAGTGGTCGCCGGACGCACAGCGCCTGTTGTTCCCGCTCGGCGGCGAGCTCTACCTGTACGACCTGAAGCAGCAGGGTCCGGCAGCAGTACGCCAGCTGACCCACGGCGAAGGCTTTGCCACCGACGCCAAGCTGTCGCCGAAAGGCGGCTTCGTCAGCTTCATCCGCGGCCGCAACCTGTGGGTGATCGATCTGGCCAATGGCAGCCAGCTGCAGCTGACCGGCGACGGCAGCGCCACCATCGGCAACGGTGTGGCCGAGTTCGTGGCCGACGAGGAAATGGACCGCCACACCGGCTACTGGTGGGCGCCGGATGATTCGGCCATCGCCTTCGCCCGCATCGACGAAGCACCGGTACCGGTACAGAAGCGCTACGAGGTCTATGCAGACCGCACCGATGTCATCGAACAGCGTTACCCGGCCGCCGGCGATGCCAATGTGCGCGTGCAGCTGGGCGTGATCGCGCCGGCCGCCGCGGCACAACCGCGCTGGATCGACCTGGGCAAGGAACAGGACATCTACCTGGCGCGCGTGGATTGGCGTGATGCCCAGCACCTGACGTTCCAGCGCCAGTCGCGTGACCAGAGGCAGCTGGATCTGGTGGAAGTGGCATTGGACTCAAACCGTCAGCGCGTGCTTGCCCATGAAACCAGCCCCACCTGGGTGCCACTGCACAACAGCCTGCGCTTCCTGCAGGACGGCAGCATGCTGTGGTCGTCCGAGCGTACCGGCTTCCAGCATCTGTACCGCATCGACAGCACGGGCAAGGCCACCGCGCTGACCCACGGTGACTGGCCCGTGGATGAACTCCTGGCTGTGGATGAAGCGGCCGGCAAGGCCTATTTCCGCGCCGGCATCGAGACGTCGCGCGAGAGCCAGATCTACTCCGTCCCGCTGCAGGGCGGACAGGCGCCACAGCGGCTGTCCAAGGCGCCGGGCATGCACAGCGCCAGCTTCGCGCGCAACGCCAGTGTCTATGTCGACAGCTGGTCCAACAGCACCACACCGCCGCAGATCGAGCTGTACCGCGCCAACGGTGAGAAGATCGCGACGCTGGTGGACAATGATCTGGCCGATCCCAAGCATCCCTACGCGCGCTATCGCGATGCGCAGCGACCGGTCGAATTCGGCACCCTGACCGCTGCCGATGGCCGGACGCCGCTCAACTACAGCCTGATCAAGCCTGCCGGCTTCGATCCCTCCAAGCGCTATCCGGTGGCGGTGTACGTCTATGGCGGCCCGGCCAGCCAGACCGTCACCGACAGCTGGCCCGGACGTGGCGATCATCTGTTCAACCAGTACCTGGCGCAGCAGGGCTACGTGGTGTTCTCGCTCGACAACCGTGGCACCCCACGGCGTGGCCGTGAGTTCGGCGGCGCGCTCTATGGCAGGCAGGGCACGGTGGAGGTGACCGACCAGCTGCGCGGCGTGGCATGGCTGAAGCAGCAGCCCTGGGTCGACCCCGCGCGCATCGGCGTGCAGGGCTGGTCCAACGGCGGTTACATGACCCTGATGCTGCTGGCCAAGGCGTCCGACAGCTATGCCTGCGGCGTGGCCGGTGCACCGGTCACCGACTGGGGGCTGTACGACAGCCATTACACCGAACGCTACATGGATCTGCCGGCACGCAACGAGGCCGGTTATCGCGAAGCGCGCGTGCTGACCCACATCGACGGACTGCGCTCACCCCTGCTGCTGATCCACGGCATGGCCGATGACAACGTGCTGTTCACCAATTCGACCAGCCTGATGAGTGCGCTGCAGAAGCGTGGCCAGCCTTTCGAACTGATGACCTACCCGGGCGCCAAACATGGCCTGTCCGGTGCCGATGCGCTGCACCGCTACCGTGTGGCGGAAGCGTTCCTGGGACGTTGCCTGAAACCCTGAGTGACAACCGGGAAGGAGCCCGCCGATGAACCACCTGCCACCCCCTGTTCCTGGCCATCCCGCCCATCCCCCCGGCTGGTGGCGCCGTCACTGGCGATGGGCGATGCCACTGACCGTGGTGGTGTTCCTGGGCGTACTGGGCGGTTCCGCGGCATGGAGTGTGATGCGCTGGGGCGAAGCCGCACGCGAGAGTCCGCCGATGCGTGAGGCGATGCGGCGCGCCGGATGCAGCATCGAGCTGGTGGCGGCCTTCGGCGAACCGCTGCGCGCCGGCTCGCTGCCGCTGGGCAGCATGCAGACCGCGATCACCGGTGAGCGCGATGTGGGCCTGACCGTATCGCTGGAAGGGGCCCATGCGCACGGTCGCCTGTTCGTGCAGGGCATCCGCCGCGACGATGTCTGGGACTACCCGGTGATGTATGTGCTGGGTGCGGACAAACAGACCTTCGATCTGACCGCGCTGGACGATGAGGAGGCTGCGCAGGAGTGCGAACTGCAGGCCTGCCGCGAGCGCGGTGGCTGCCCGATGACGGCCGCGTTCTGACCGGCGCCATGACTTCCCACCGATTGTCGCCATCGCCATGAGCGCGTAGGGTGCGGGCAACCCTGTCCTGGAGTGCTTCATGAAGCCGATCGCGCTGGCCGTCGCCCTGGCCCTGACCGCTGCACCGCTGCTGTCCGCCCCCCCGGCCCTGGCCGCACCGGCCGCCAAGGCCACCACGCCTGCCAGCCCCGCCTGGGTCGCGCGCAGCAATGCGCTGGCGCAGATCCTGCTCGACGCGCAGGGACCGTTCCAGCCCGAGCAGACCGGCTTCTTCGGCGTGCCGGGCTATGACGACAAGGTGGCCGACCTCGGCCCGGACAATGGCGCGCGCTACCGGGCCGCGACAGCCAAGGCGCGCGACGAGCTGCAGACCCGGCTGGCTACGGAGAAGGATCCCAACGTCCGCCAGGACCTGCAGATCATGATCCACGCCGCCAACCAGAACATCGAGGGCAGCGAGCTCAACGACAAGTACCTGCTGCCGTGGACCGATGCGCCGCAGACGGTGTTCAGCGGCCTCAATCTTCTGCTGTCCGACCAGGTGCCGGCCGAGCGCCGGGCCAAGGCGCTTGATCGCCTCAAGGCGTACGCCGGGCTGACGCCGGGCGGCACCGCCTTCACCACGCTGGCGCGCCAGCGCTACGAAGAACGCCTGAAGGACAGCGCGCTGCTGCAGCCGACGAAGATCGAAGTGCAGCAGTCGCTGGACAACGTCGAGACCTACATCAGCGGCATCGAGTCGCTGCTGAAGAAGTACCAGATCAGCGGTGCCGATGAAGCGATGAGGGCCCTGGCGGGGCAGATGAAGGAGTACGCGGCCTGGACGCGCAAGGAGGTGCTGCCGAAGGCGCGTACCGACACGCGCCTGCCGGCGCCGCTCTACGCATACCAGCTCAAGCAGGTCGGCATCGACATCGACCCGAAGCTGCTGATGCAGCGTGCCCAGCTGGAGTTCATGGAAACCCGCTCGGCGATGCAGCAGCTGGCGCCGCTGGTGGTGAAGGAGAAGGGCCTGAAGGTCGCCGATCCCACCGATCCGGTCGCCGTGATCCGCGCACTGAAGGCCGACAAGATCGCCGACGACCAGCTCGAAGGCCACTATCGCAAGGTGATCGACGCCATCGATCCACTGATCCGCGAGCATGGCATTGTCGACGTGCCCAAGCGCGCCATGCAGATGCGCCTGGGTTCGGCTGCCGAGAGCGCCGCCAGCCCGGCACCGCATTTCCTGCCGGCACCGCTGGTGAACAACACCGGGCAGCAGGGCACCTTCGTGCTGCCATTGGGCAACCCGGCGGCCGGTGCCGGCGCCCAGTACGACGACTTCAACTTCGGTGCGGCCGCGTGGACCCTGAGCGCGCATGAGGGCCGTCCCGGCCATGAGCTGCAGTTCACCGCGATGGTCGAGCGCGGCGTCTCGCTCGCGCGCACCATGTTCGCGTTCAATTCGGTGAACGTGGAAGGCTGGGCGCTGTACGCCGAAGCGGAGATGGTGCCGTACGAGCCTCTGGACGGGCAGATGATCGCCCTGCAGTTCCGCCTGCTGCGCGCCGCGCGCGCGATGCTTGATCCGATGCTCAACCTCGGCCTGACCGACCGTGCAAACGGCGAACGGGTGCTGATCGAACAGGTCGGCCTGTCCAAGGCCATGGCCACCCAGGAGCTGGACCGCTACACCGTGCGCATGCCCGGCCAGGCGGGCAGCTACTTCTATGGCTACACCCGCATCCTGGAGCTGCGCATGCAGACCGAACTGGCACTGGGCGCGAAGTTCGACCGCCTGGCGTTCAACAACTTCCTGCTCGACCAGGGCCTGCTGCCGCCGGATCAGCTGGCCGACGCAGTGAACCAGGTGTTCGTGCCGAAGTACCGGAAGAAGTAACGGTAGCGCCGGGCCATGCCCCGCGAGCGCAGCGGGAAAGCGAAATGCCGCCGGGCACGGCCCGGCGCTATCCGCGGTGACGCTGCTGCGTCACCGCTGCGGCGTGATCACCTGGGTCGGCAACCGTGCCGGCGGCGCCGGGTTCGGCACCCAGATCGCCACGCCTGCGGCGCGCTTCTGCGTGGTCGGAATGCCAATGCCGAGACCGCCGCCCACATGCGAACCATAGCTGCCGGCGCCCACGGACATGCCCACCGGCGAGCCGCTGCTGCCCACGCCCATCAGCACTACGCCGTTGGCGCCCAGCGCTGCGGCTTCGCGCTTCAGCCGCGCCACGGCGGCGTCGGTCTGGCCCTGGGTGCCGAAGCCCACCGCAGAGGCGGATTCCAGCTGGGCGATCTCCTGCGAGCCGGCCGGCGGCGTTGAATAGATCTGCACCTGCGCCGGGTCGATTGGCGCCCGCGCGCGGCCCAGCATGACCTTGGAGGTGCTGGCACAACCGGCGGCGGCCAGCAGCATGGCCGCCAGTGCGGCCCAACGGATGTTCATGGCAATACCCCTGCAGGACTGGATGGGATCATCGGTGGGCCACTCTGAATCGGCGCCAACGCCCTGTGCGCTGGGCATCCAGACGCTAGCACGGCCGAGGTGAGCGGCCCGCCAACGGGAGTAGGCGACGGCGGCCGGAACGTCTATGGTTGGGGCCGGGAACCAACTGCGGGAGAGCGGCGATGGGTGTGATCAGTCTGTTGTGGGGTGTATTGGCGCTGCTGTGGATGATCCTGGCGCTGATACCGCTGCTGGGCTGGGGCAACTGGTTCCTCATTCCGTTCGCTGCGGTCGGCGCGGTGATCGCTGCGCTGGGCATCCTGTTCACCCACCCGAGCAAGCGCGGCCGGGCCTGGGCCGGCCTGGTCCTGAACGGCATCGTGGTGGTGGTGGGCATCCTGCGCCTGGGCCTGGGCGGTGGCGTGATCTGAACCTGTGGCCGGGTGCGACCGGGCGTCGCAGGGCTGCGGCCCGCAGCCGGGCAGGGGCGTACAATGAACGGCTGCGCGAGCCTGCGCGTGCCTGTGAATCCGCGCCCGGCGCGGCTGCCCCATGATCATCCGACCTCGTCCCCACGGCTGGCAACTGCTGTACATCCTGCGCGGATCGATCGTTCCGGCGATCGCGCCGAAGGTGCTGGCCATCCTGATCCTGTCCATCGCCGTCGCCGCGGTGGTGGAACTGGCGCCGCCGATCGGCATCGAGCGCGTCTCGGTCACGCCGTTCACCCTGCTGGGCCTGGTCCTGTCGATCTTCCTGAGCTTCCGCAACAGCGCCTGCTACGAGCGCTGGTGGGAAGGCCGCAAGCTGTGGGGGCAGCTGGTGTTCGAATCGCGCTCACTGGCCCGGCAGGTGAACCTGCTGCTGGTGGATGACGCAGGCCGCCGCCGTCGCATCGCCTATCTGGCCACCGCCTTCGCCCATGCGCTGGCCGCCCGCCTGCGCGGCCGCATCGTGGCGCTGGCGGCCTTGCCGTGGCTGGACAAGCGTCAGCGTGCGCAGCTGGCCGAGCGCGAGAACGTGCCCGATGCATTGCTGGCGATGATCGCCGCCGAACTGGCGCAGGCGCTGCGCAGCGGCGATCTCGATCCGATCCTGTACGCCCAGCTGGAGGACCGCCTGCATGCGATGTCCTCGATCCAGGCAGGCTGCGAGCGGATCCTGACCACGCCGCTGCCGTTCGCCTACACCCTGCTGCTGCACCGCTGCGCGTGGATGTTCTGTGTGCTGCTGCCGTTCGGCCTGGCCAGTTCGCTGGGCTGGGGCACGCCGGTGCTGTCGGCGGTGCTGGCCTACGCCTTCTTCGGCCTGGACCAGCTTGGCGAAGAAATGGAAGATCCGTTCGGCCTGGAGCCGAACGATCTGCCGCTGGACGCGCTGGTGCGCACGATCGAGATCGACCAGCTCGACGCGCTCGGTGAACGCCCCCTGCCCGAACCCCTGCTGCCGCAGGGCTACCTGTTGCACTAGCCACTCCTCGGAGCCTGCCATGCCTCATCCCCACTACCGCCCGCGGCGCATGCGCCATGACGAGTTCTCACGCCGCCTCATGCGCGAGAACACGCTGACCACCGACGATCTGATCTATCCGGTGTTCGTGCACGAACCGGCCGGCCGCACCGCTGTGCCGTCGATGCCCGGTGTGGAGCGGTTGTCCATCGAGGAACTGCTGAAAGTGGCCGAAGAGGCGCTGGAGCTGGGCATCCCGGTGATCGATCTGTTCCCGGTGATCGACGCCTCGCAGAAGTCGCTGGATGCCTCGGCGGCATGGGCGGAGGACGGACTGGCGCAGCGTGCGATCCGCGCCCTGAAGTCGCGCTTCCCGGAGCTGGGCGTGATGACCGATGTGGCGCTGGACCCCTACACCACCCACGGCCAGGACGGCATCATCGATGACAAGGGCTACGTGCTCAACGACATCACGGTCGAAGCGCTGGTCAAGCAGTCGTTGTCGCATGCCGAAGCCGGCGCGGACATCGTCTCGCCGTCGGACATGATGGATGGCCGCATCGGTGCGATCCGGCGCGCGCTCGATGCAGACCATCACCTCAATGTGCGCATCATGGCCTACTCGGCCAAGTACGCCTCGGCCTTCTACGGCCCGTTCCGCGACGCGGTGGGCAGCGCGGCCAGCCTCGGCAAGGCGGACAAGAAGACCTACCAGATGGACCCGGCCAACGGCGACGAGGCGATGCGCGAGATCGCGCTGGATCTGGAAGAGGGCGCTGACATGGTGATGGTCAAGCCGGGCATGCCGTATCTGGATCTGGTGCGTCGCGTGAAGGAACAGTTCGGCGTGCCCACCTTCGCCTACCAGGTCAGTGGCGAGTACGCGATGATGAAAGCGGCGTTCGCCAATGGCTGGCTGGACGAGCGCGCCTGCGTGATGGAGTCGCTGCTTGGTTTCAAGCGCGCCGGCGCCGATGGCGTGCTGACCTATTTCGCGCCACAGGTGGCGCGCTGGCTGCGCGAGCGCTGACAATAGCGCCATCGATGGAGGGAGGAACGGCTGATGGGACCCGAACTGGGATGGATGCAATGGCTGATCTGGGGCGTCGGCACGCTGGTGTTCGGTGCCGTCATCGTCGGCGTGTTCATCGCAGCCTGGCGGGCGAGCAAACGCCCTCCCGAGCAGCTCTCCGCCGCCCGTCGGATCGCCCGTGAACAGTCCCTGCCGGACAGCGTGCAGGCCGAACTGGCCGCGCTCAACCAGCGCAAGGACAGGGGCCAGCTGAGCGAGGCGGACTACGAACAGCAGCGCGCCAAGGTGCTGTCGCGCTGATTGCGGTGCCCGGGCCGGGATCTACCGCATGCACCCGGCCACGGCAGGCACTTTCGGTACCGCCAACCGGTAGAGATCCACGCCCCCGGCACGCGGCGCCTTCGCCGCACTGCTGACGACCAGCATTTCCCCCGGCTTGGCGTTGTCGATCACCGGCGCACCGGTCCAGCCGCCTGCCTGGTTGAAGGACAGCCCCAGCGGCTGCAGCGCCACGCCGCTCCAGGCGCACCCGCTGCTCCATACCTGCGCGCTCGTGCCGCTGCCACGACTGAACACCACGGCGCCATCGTTGCCCAGCCAGTCAGCGTCAGTCTCGTCATCGGCGCTGTTCAATGCCGCCAGCGCGGTGGCCGGGCCCCGCACGCCCTCGGCATCCAGGGTGGCCACGAACAGATCCCAACCGGCGCCACGGCCCTGATGGCGCGCGAACAGCAGCCGCCGGCCATCCATGCTCAGCGCTGGACCGCGCTCTTCGTACCGCCCACGCTCGCCGCGCAGGGCCTGTGCGTTGCCAAGCTGGCCATCGCCGGTCACGGCGGCACGGTACAGCGCCAGCTGGCCTTCGGTGCCCGCCGCGAACAGCAGCCAGCGGCCATCGCGGCTGAAGTAGGGATCCCGGGCCTCACCGCTGACATCGACCGCCAGCGCCTGTGCCTGCTGCCAGCGGCCATCGATCAGGCGGGCCTGCCACAGGCCCCAGCCGCCCTCGCCGCGGCGGGCGAAAACGATGCGCTGGCCGTCGGCACTGATCGTGCCGCGAGCCTCGTCGGCACGGGTCGAGACCACGCCCATGCCTTCGATGCCGTACTCGTTCAACGCCATCGCCACGGGGGCAGAGAGTAGACTGGCGGCAAGCACCAGCAGGGTCGGGGTGATGCGCATCATCCGGGTCCGTACACGAAAGAGCATCAGTCTAGCCAGCTTGAGGAATCCATGACCGACCGTTACGCCGTCTTCGGACACCCCGTCGCCCACTCGAAGTCGCCGCAGATCCACGCGACGTTCGGTCGCCAGGAAGGCATCGCCATCGACTACCGCACGATCGACCTTGCCCCCGACGCCTTCCTCGCCGGCCTGGAAGCATTCGCCGCCGAAGGTGGTGTCGGTGCCAACGTCACCCTGCCGCACAAGGAAGCCGCGTTTGCGGTCTGCACTACGCTGACGGCCCGTGCGCGCCGCGCCGGTTCGGTCAACACGCTGCTGCGCAAGGGCGAGCGCTGGCATGGTGACACCACCGACGGCATCGGCCTGGTGCGCGACCTGACCGACCGCCATGGCCTGGACCTGCGCGGCCGCCGGGTGCTGATGATCGGCGCCGGCGGCTCGGCCCGCAGCGTCGCCCCGGCGCTGCTCGATGCCGGCATCACCGAGCTGGTGGTGGTCAACCGTACGCCGGAACGCGCCGATGAACTGATCGACGCGATGGGCGAGCCGGGCCGCGCCATCAGCCGCTACTGGGAAGACCTGCGCGAGCTGGGTGACTTCGAGCTGATCGTCAACGCCACCTCTGCCGGCCGTGACCGCGACGTGGAGTTCAAGCTGCCGCTGTCGCTGGTCAATTCGATGACCACCGCGGTCGACCTGAACTACGGCGAGGCGGCCATCGCGTTCCTGGCCTGGGCGCGTGCGGCGCAGTGCCGCAATACCGTCGATGGCCTGGGCATGCTGGTCGAGCAGGCCGCCGAGAGCTTCCTGCAGTGGCATGGTGTGCGTCCGCAGACCGACGAGGTCTACCAGCAGCTGCGGCAGGGCGCCCTGGCGCTGGCCGGCGAGGACTGACCGATGGACAACATGACCCTGCTGGTGACGGTGCTGAGCATGGTGGGCGTGCGCCTGCCGGTGCTGATCGCGCTGTGCGTGGGTCTGGTGTGGGTGGTGGGCGCGCCGCGCGATGCCACCCGCAGCGGCGCGCTGGCCGGGCTGCTGCTGTTGCTGCTGGCCAGCCTCGGCAGCATGGCAGCGGGCATCCTGCCGATGTGGATGGTCAGCAGCGGTGACTTCAGCGCGGTTTCGAGCATGAGCGCCATCCTGGGCGTGCTGCATTTCGCTCTGGCGATGGTGGAAGCGATCGGCATGGTGCTGCTGGTCTGGGCGCTGGTGCGCCTGCTGCGCCAGCGGCCGCCTGTGGTAGGCCGGTAAGGTCGTGGCGGGGGGGGGGCCCCCCCCCCCCCGCCGGGGGGGGGGTCAATTCCCCGGCCCCCCCCCTCGCCCTCCAGCGCTTCGACCATGCCGCTTTTACCC